>NZ_JAWOBM010000028.1:0-41214 GCF_046498025.1 Halorubrum sp. | reverse complement strand
CTCCGCCGGTTCCGCGAGGAGCTCCCCGCGTACGCGACCGCCGAGCGCGCGGCGAGGGTATCGATGCGGAGCGGGGTGGGGCTGAGCGAGGACGCGGACGACGCCGAAGCCACAGACGCCGACTCCCTCCTCCGGGTCGGCGGCGCGGCGGTCGTCCCCGAGGGACGCGACACGGCCGTTCTCGCGACCGGCGACGTCGACGCCGGGGCGCTCGCGACCGTCCTCCGCCGCCTCGACGCCGTCGGCGTCGCCGTCGCGGCCGCGGGGGTCGCCGGGGACGCGCTCGTCGTCGTCGTGGGGCGTCGCGACGGCGCGACCACGGTCCGGGTCGTCGAGGACGCGCTGGCGGCGGTGCCGGCCGACGGGGACTGAGTGAGGGCCCAGGCGAGCCGCGGTGGCTCGCCGGTCTCGGCGACGACCGCGGCTCGAGCGCGGCCCGACCGCGTCGCGCGACAGTGTTCGTTCGACCCGCACGCTTTTTTAATGCCGTCTGATAGGTAGGGTCGATGAACGCCGTCACGCTCGGTCCCGCCGGCACGTACTCACACCGTGCGGCGCGGGCCGTCGCCGCCGAGGTGTCGTTCCGCGAGTCGGTCACCGCCATCGTCGACGCCGTCGCGGCCGGCGAGTTCGAGCGGGGAGTCGTCCCCATCGAGAACAGCATCGAGGGCTCCGTCACGGAGAGCCTCGACGCGCTGGCCGACTACGACGTCGCGGTCACCCGCGAGATCGTCACGCCGATCCGGCACGCGCTCCTGGCGCAGGGCCCGGAGTTCGAGGTCGTCGCCAGCCACTCGCAGGCGCTCGCGCAGTGCCGCAACTGGCTGGAGAAACAGTACCCCTCCGTGGGGCTCGAAGCGGTCGCCTCGACGGCTCGCGGCGTCGAGCGCGCCCGCGAGGACGCCCGGGTCGCCGGGATCGGTCACCCGGACAACGCCGGCGACGACCTCGATATCCTCGCCGAGGACATCCAGGACCGCACCTCCAACGCGACTCGGTTCCTCGTCGTCGCGCCCGCGTCGGCCCGCTCCGACGCGGGAGGGAAGACCACCCTGATCGTCTACCCGAACGCGAACTACCCGGGGCTCCTGCTGGAACTCTTGGAGGCGTTCGCCGACCGCAACCTCAACCTCTCGCGGATCGAGTCGCGCCCGAGCGGGGAGCGCCTCGGCGACTACCTGTTCCACTTCGACGTCGACGCCGGGCTCTACGAGGACCACATGGCGAAGGCGGTCGAGGACATCGAGGCCATCGCCGACAACGGCTGGGTGCGCGTGCTCGGGTCGTACGACACGCAGCACGTGTTGGAGTAGACGCGTCCGCGCGCGGTACCGGCGCCGAGCCGAAACGGGACCCCCGACGGCGATACAACCGGCAACTCCTGCTGAGATTTGGGCCTCTCTGTGGTCACAGTACGGTTACTTTCAGCAAATAGTTGATTACATACTGAAACGTCTACGTCAGTGGGTACATCCCATGGACATTAACAGAAGAACGGCGTTCAAGGGCATCGGTGCGGGAACAGTAGCGTTACTCGGCGGCGTCGGCTCAGCCGCGGCCAAGCCACCGAGCGAGGGCGACACCATCGTCGACGTGGCCGTCGCGGCCGACGACTTCAACGTGCTCGTCGACGCGGTGACGCAGGCGGGACTCGTCGACGCGCTGAGCGGGAACCGTCAGTTGACCGTGTTCGCCCCGACCGACGAGGCGTTCGAAGCACTGGCCGACGAACTGGAAGTCGAAGTCGAAGACCTGTTACAGCTTGACAATTTGGAGGACATCCTTCTGTATCACGTGACGAACGGACGTCGGAACGCCGACTCTGTAATTAATGCCCCGCAAATCGAGATGTTGAACGGTGAGAAAATCGACGTGGACGGCAAAATGCTCAACGACGGTCAGGCCGAGATCGTCGCCACGGACATCGAGGCCTCGAACGGGATCATCCACGTCATCAACGGCGTGTTGCTCCCGTAGCCGGCCGACTCCCTGATGGTCCCCGCCGACGTCGCGCCCCCTCCGTTCGCCCGGTTCGCGTATCCACGTATTTATATGTCGCAGTTGCGATGTGTGCAGTCGATGGAGCCGGTGCTCTGGCAGGTGTTAGCGGGAACACGGGGGGGACCCAACCGGGCCCGTCTGCTCCGAGCGCTCGACGAACGGCCGCGAAACGCCAACCAGCTCGCCGAGGAGCTCGATCTCGCGTACAAGACCGTCAGGCACCACCTCGACGTGCTGGAGAAGAACGACGTCGTCGAGAGCACCGAACAGAACTACGGAGCCGTGTACCTACCGACAGAGCGGGCCCGGAACCACTGGGAGACTGTCGAGAAAATTATCGATCAGGTGGAGTGAGTATGACGCGAATCTGGAACGCAGCAATCGACGGAGGGGAGGCGCGATGACGGTAATGCTCGACGTGGCGCGGGTCGCCGCCGGGGTCAATATACTGCTGTTGCTCGTCCTCGTCGGGATCTGGGGACGCAACTACCTCACGATCCGGTCGAAGCACACGCTCGGCTCGGCGGTGTTCGCGCTGTTTCTCCTCGCCGAGAACGCGCTCGCGCTGTTCTACTACCTCAACCCGCCGGCGATGTCGACGCCGGCGGTCCGGGCGATGATGTACCTCCAGGTCCTGGAGTTCGTCGGAATCGCCTTTCTCGTCTACGTGACCGTGGACTGAGGGCCGGCCCTCTCGGCGATGGGGGGCTCCTCCGGCCGGTCGTTCGACGTCCGCCCGCTCCGTGCGGCCCTACTCGAACCGGTACGTCGCGCCGTCCGGCCCGTCCTCGATCTCGACGCCGACCTCGCGGAGCGCGTCCCGGAGCTCGTCGGCGCGCTCGTAGTTGCCGGCCTCGCGCTCCGCCTCGCGCACGTCCAGCACGAGCTCGACCAGCTCGCCGGCCAGCTCCACATCGCCGTCCGTCTCGGTCTCGAACTGGAGGCCGAGCACGTCGCCGGCGAGTTCCTCGAACGCCTCCACGGCCTCGCGGAGCCCGCGGTAGTCGTACGCGGGGGGGTCGTCGCCGGCCCCGGCGCCCGCCTCGTCCACGTGTCGGTTCACCGCGTCGGTGAGCTCCAACAGCGCGGCGGTCGCCTCCCGGAGGTTCAGGTCGTCGTTCATCGCGGCCGCGAAGTCGTCGCGGGCCGTCCCGACCGCCGCGCGGAGGTCCTCGTCGGTCGCCTTCGCGCTGGCGTCGACGGAGTCGAGCGCGTCGACGGCGCGGTCGTAGGTCCGGGAGAGCCGCTCCCAG
This sequence comes from Halorubrum sp., assembly GCF_046498025.1. Classification (NCBI taxonomy): domain Archaea; kingdom Methanobacteriati; phylum Methanobacteriota; class Halobacteria; order Halobacteriales; family Haloferacaceae; genus Halorubrum; species Halorubrum sp. The sequence goes on along the minus strand of NZ_JAWOBM010000028.1, from coordinate 37,960 downwards.
CGCTCCTCGGCCTCCGCGATCGTCTCCTCGGTGAGCGCCTGCTCGGAGCGGTAGGCGGCCCCGGCGTAGAAGGTCCGGATCACGTTGACGCCGAGCTCGTCGAGGGCGTCCGGCACGGTCCAGAAGTTGCCGATCGAGGAGGACATCTTCTCGCCCTCCATCGCCAGCAGGCCGACGTGGAGCCAGTGGCGGGCGAACGTCTCACCGGTGGCCGCCTCCGACTGCGCGATCTCGTTCTCGTGGTGGGGGAAGACGAGGTCGCGCCCGCCCATGTGGATATCGAGGGTGTCGCCGAGGTGCGTCGTCGACATCGCCGAGCACTCGACGTGCCACCCCGGGCGCCCCTCGCCCCACGACGACTCCCACGTCTCGCCTTCGGGGACCGCGTCGCCGTGGTCGTGTTTCGCGTGCTCGCGCGCGGCGGTCTCGCTCACGCCGCCGGCCTTCCACAGCGCGAAGTCGGCGGGGTTGCGCTTCTCCGACCGCTCGTCCGGCTCGCCCTGCGCCTCCAGCTCGTCGACGTCCTGGTTCGAGAGCTTCCCGTAGTCGTCGAACGTCGTGACGTCGAAGTAGACGGAGCCGTTCGACTCGTAGGCGTACCCCTTCTCGATCAGGGTCGCGACGAGCTCGCGTATCTCCGGGACGTGTTCGGTGACGCGGGGGTACACCTCCGCGCGCAGGAGGTTCAGCCCGCGCATCGCGTCGAAGGTGGTCGCGGTGAACGCCTCGGCCACGTCGCGCTCCTCGGCCCACTCGTCGCGCTCGCCGACGCGGGCCGTGATCTTCTCGTTGACGTCGGTGACGTTCTCGACGTGGCGCACGTCGTAGCCGAGGTGATCGAGCCACCGGTGGAGGACGTCGGCGTGGAACCACAGGCGGGCGTGCCCGAGGTGGGGGTCGTCCGACACCGTCAGGCCGCAGACGTACAGCGTGACGTCGCCGTCGGCCGTGAACTCGACGCGCTCGTCTGCCAGGGTGTCGGTAACGACGAGACTCATTACCGGGTGATTGCCGAGGTGAGAGTTTTAAACCGTCGGATCGGGCGAAGGTACGGAGACGAGGGCGCTGACTGGTCCCGTATTCCCATATGAATAGTCGGTGTCGATGGCAGATCTGCGGTGAACACCGCCAAAGCCCCAGCCGCTCGCTTATACACATCTGGTTACTCGACGGAGAGCACCTCCAAAGCCCCAGCCGCGAGGAGCCCGCACGCTCGCTGTCGTTCGAAAGGCGCGGAGCGCCTTTCGTGATGACGAGAGAGCAAAGCTCTCTCGAACCACGCTCCTCGGTCGCTCACTCCGCTCGCTCCCTGCGGTGCTTACGTCGTCATCAGAACGCCTCGCGTTCTGATTGGCTCACGAGAGCAAAGCTCTCGTGAACGCCTCCGCGCTCCTCGCGGCTGCCCCTTTGAGCCCCGCCCCACACCGCACCTCACACCTCCCCAGCCTCGCGGTTCGCACTCTTCGAGCGCTCACCGCGTCCCTCGCGCGCGCTCCTCGTGGCCTATCGGCCGCTCGGAGGCGCGCGCCGACCGCCTCGTTTATTTATAAATGGCCGCCCTTCACCGCTTTCCGAGCGCCTCCTCGAAGACGCGCTGGGCGCGCTCGTACCCCCCGTTCCGGTCGACGATCGGGTGCGGATAGTCGGGGGCGAGGTCCCCGCGCTCTCCGTGAGAGAGGGCGGGCCAGTCGACGATTTTGCCCGCGGGCACGTCGCGGAGTTCGGGGACGTACGCCTTCACGAAGTGCGCGCCGTCGTCGTACTTCGCCATCTGACTCACCGGGTCGAAGATGCGGACGTCGACGGAGTCGGTGCCGGTGGACGCGGTCCACTGCCACGCGCCGTGGTTCGAGGCGTAGTCGTGGTCGATCAGCTGCTTCGTGAAGTAGCGCGCCCCGCGCCGCCAGTCGATCAGGAGGTGTTTGGTGAGGAAGCTCGCGACGACCTGTCGCGGGCGGTTGTGGATGTACCCCTCCGCGTTCAGCTGGCGCATCCCGGCGTCGACGAGCGGGTAGCCCGTCTCGCCGCGCGTCCACGCCTCGAACCCCTCCTCGTCGTCGCGCCACGCGATCTCGTTCGGGAACGACTTGTAGTTCGACACCCCGAGATCGGGGGTGTAGTAGAGCAGGTGGTACATCTGCTCGCGCCACGACAGCTCGTACCGGTACTTGTCGACGTTGCGTCGCTCGTCGCCCGTCACGGCCTCGTAGACGTCGCTCGCGCCGGCCCACACCTCGCGGATCCCGATCGCGCCGGTCGCGAGGTACGGGGAGAGCCGCGAGACGGCGTGGGTGGGCGCCTTCACGGCGCGCCGGAGGTCGTCGCGGGTGTCGGCGTACGACGTGATCCCGTGGTCGATGAAGTCGTCGAACCGCTCGCGAGCGGCCTCGTACCCCGCGGCCGGGAGGTCGATGTCGGCGTCCGGCTCGGGGACCGTCTTCCCGTCGCGCACGGCCGCGAGCGCGTCCGACTCCGGCTCCGGATACGGGTCCCGCTTCGGGACCGCCTCCCAGTCGTGGTGAAACTGACTGTGGGTCGCGTACCGCGCCTCGAGCCGGCTCGGATCGACCAGCACGGCGTCGGTCCGCGCGTCCGTCTCCACGCCGGCGTCCGCGAGGGCCTCCTCGACCGCCCGCTGGCGATTGCGGCGAGCCGGGCGGTAGTACTCGTTGTAAAAGACGGTCTCGGCGTCGTACTCGTCGGCGAGGTCGGGGAGGACCACGTCGGGGTCGCCCGCGCGGACGACGAGGTCGCTCCCGAGCTCTCGGTAGCGCGCCGCCAGCCGCTTCACGTGTCGGAGGAAGAACGCCCGCTGGCGCGCTCCCACCGTCGCGAACAGGTCGGCGTCGTAGACGAAGACGGGGACGACAGTCCCCGCTCGCGCGGCCGCCGCGAGCCCGGCGTTGTCACGAGTGCGCGGGTCGCGTCGGTGCCAGAACAGCTGCATGAGACCGGTAGGGACTCCGTCGAGTAGTGTCCTTCGGCCGGCCGGATCGGGGGCGCCGCGGGAACGCCGCCGTCCCCGCGGATCGCCGACGCAGACCGCACGCGAGCGCCGGCGCGGGGCGAAATCCACCCGTGTGTTTAAGCCGACGAGCCCGAAGCGAACGTATGCAACCCCTGGTCGTCGCCATCCTCGTCGGCGTCCCGCTCGCGTGGCTCGTCGGCTTCGCCGCGTACGTCTACGTCGACGCGCCGAAACGCGGGATGAACCCCCGGAAGTGGGCGCTCATCGCCTTCGTCGTCCCGCTGTTCGGTCTCTTCGCGTACCTCTTCGAGCGCGACGAACAGTCGTACGACCCGTCCGAGGACCCCTACGCCGGCGGGAGCGACTCGCGCACGGCCGGGTTCGCCGTCCACGAGCGGCGGCGAGGCGAGGAGTCGCTCGGTCCGGCCGGAACCGAGGCCGACGACGAGGCCGACGACGAGTGGGACGACCCGCCGGGCGTCGACGTCGACGACACCTGAAACGGCGCCCGCCGAGGCATCACAACAGGTCGAGCAGCGCCGCTCGCCGCCGGTCGAGGTCGAAGGCGGCGTCGGGCGCGTCGAGCCGCTCGAAGAACGCGAAGACGTCTGCGCCCGACCGCTCCGCGTGGTCGACGAGCGCCTCGATCGAGGCGCGGTTCAGCGCGAACGACTCCAAGTGACCGCAGACGAGCGCGAGCGCCACGCCCGCCTCGTCGTCTGGAAACGCGGGATCGACGGCGGAGAAGTCGGTGTCAGAGGGCGTCCCCTCGACCGCGACGTCGCCTGCGGACGTCTCCGCGGCCGCGACGTCGCCTCCCTCGCCGACCGCGAACGTCCGCAGACAGCGAGTGCAGATCGCGGTCGTCGCGGCCGGCGCGTGCTCGCGGAGCACGGGCGGCACGGTGAACGCGACGAGAGGGGCGTCACAGCGGGGACAGGACATGCGAAGCGAGATGACCGGTGCGAGATCGGTCTGCGAGCGTTGGGCGGTTCGGCGGAGCCGGTCAGTCCGCGGGTTCCGGCTCCTCGATCGCGACCGCCTCGGCGGCGGCTTCCGCGTTCTCCTCCTTCTCTTCTTCCTCCTTTTTCGCCTTGATCTTCTTCAGGCGGAAGATCTCCTCGCGCTCCTGCTCCTCGAGCTTCTGCTCGATGTACTCCTGGTTCTCGTAGAGGCGCGGGAGGAGCGTGAACTCCAGGGCGTTCACGCGGCGCTTCGTGGTCTCGATCTCCGTGAGCATCTTCTTCATCGCCGTCTCGACCTCGGCCGCGAGGATGATCTTCTCTAACAGCTCCTCGTAGGCGTCGGCCGCCTCGTCGATCCGCGCCGAGGAGCCGAGCAGCCCGTACCCGCGCTCGTCGAGGCTCTTTTTCACCTTCGAGGACTCGATCTGCGGGACGACCACGCCCATGATGTTCTTCGACTGGGTGGTGATCTCCGGGTGCTCTTTCAGCGCCGCGGCCGCGCCGCGGACGGCGACGTCGCCCTCCATCGCCCGGGCCATGTCGATCGTGCGCTGGGCCGTCTCGTAGTTCTCGGACACGTCCGAGCGGACGTCCTGTGCCTGATCGAGGATGTCCATGAACTCCATGATGAGGCCGTCACGCTTCTGCTCGAGCGTGTCGTGACCGCGCTCGGAGAGGTCGATGCGGTCCTCGATCGCCATCAGGTTCTTCCGCGTCGGTTTGACGTCCTTGGCCATCTTATTGGGGGAACGTTCCGCTCCGAGGCGGATAATTCTTTTCAGTCGTGACGTGGCGTGCGAGGAGGAGACGGGCGACCGTGACGGTCGCGAGGAGCGCTGTGAGAGGGGCGCGGTCGCGAGGAGCAACGGGGGGAGCGACCGCGTCGCGTCGCTCGCGCGATCGCTATTCGCGGGCGAAACTGAAAGAAAGCGCGGGGTCAGTCGGCCGCTTCGACGACTTCGCGCTCGGAGTCCTCCCCGCGGTAGTGCTCCTCGATGAACTCCTCGTCGATCCGGTTGAGGGCGTCCTTCGGGAGCATCGAGAGCAGGTCCCAGCCGATCTCCAGCGTCTCCTCGATGTCGCGGTTCTGGTCGAAGCCCTGGTCGATGAACTCGGACTCGAACGCGTCCGCGAAGTCGAGGTACTTGTTGTCGAGCTCCGAGAGCGCCTCGCGACCGACGATGTTCACGAGGTCGCGCAGGTCCTCGCCCTCCGCGTACGCCGCGAACATCTGGTCTTTCACGTCGGCGTGGTCGGCGCGGGTGAGCCCCTCGCCGATCCCGTCGTCCATCAGCCGCGACAGGCTCGGAAGGACGTTGATCGGGGGCTGTAACCCCTGACTGTTCAGGTCGGGGTCGACGTAGATCTGCCCTTCCGTGATGTACCCGGTCAGGTCCGGGATCGGGTGGGTGTCGTCGTCGCCCGGCATCGTGAGGATCGGAATCTGCGTCACCGACCCCTCACGACCCTGGATCCGCCCGGCGCGCTCGTACAGCTGCGCCAGGTCGGTGTACATGTATCCGGGGTAGCCACGCCGACCCGGGACCTCCTCGCGGGCCGCCCCGATCTCGCGGAGCGCCTCGCAGTAGTTGGTCATGTCCGTCAGGATGACGAGGACGTGGTACCCCTTCTCGAAGGCGAGGTACTCGGCCGTGGTGAGCACCATCCGCGGCGTGACCGTCCGCTCGACGGCGGGGTCGTCCGCGAGGTTCATGAAGACGACGGAGCGCTCCAGCGCACCGGTGCGCTCGAAGTCCTCCATGAACTCGTTCGCCTCCTCGGCCGTGATCCCCATCGCACCGAAGATGACGGCGAACTCGGAGCTCTCCTCGCCTTCCCCCTCCTCCTCTTCCGGCACGCTCGCCTGTCGGGCGATCTGCATCGCCAGCTCGCTGTGCGGCTGGCCGGAGCTGGAGAAGATCGGGAGCTTCTGGCCGCGAACGAGGGTGTTCATCCCGTCGATCGCGGAGACGCCGGTCTCGATGAACTCCTCGGGGTACTCCCGGGAGTACGGGTTGATCGCCGCCCCGACGATGTCCTGACGTTCCTCGGGGACGATCTCCGGGCCGTCGTCGATCGGGCGGCCGGAGCCGTCGAGGACCCGGCCGAGCAGATCCTCGGTCACGGGCATCTTCATCGTCTCGCCCAGGAAGCGGACGGACGCGTTCTGGTCGATACCGGAGGTGCCCTCGAACACCTGGATGGCGACGACGCCCTCCGAGGATTCGAGCACCTGTCCGCGCAGCGTCTCCCCCTGTGCCGTCTCGATCTCGACGATCTCGTCGTAGCCGATCGCCTCGTCGACCTCGGCGTACACGAGGGGGCCGCTGATCTCGGTGATGGTTTGATACTCTTTCATGTTAGTAGAGGCTCCGGAGTTCCTCGGTTATCTCCGCTTTGAGCTCCTCGGTGTACGCTTCGTAGTCCTCTTGGACACCGATCCGATTGATCCGAGGGGCCGCGTCGGTGTCGACGATCTCCTCGACGGGGACGCCCGCTTCGAGGGCGTCGAACGCCTCGTCGTTGAACTTCTGGATCGTCGTCAGCATGAGGTACGTCTTCTCGGGCGGGCAGTACGTGTCGACCGGGTGGAACGCGTTCTGCTGGAGGTACGCCTCACGCAGGTAGCGAGCGACCTCCAACGTGAGCTGCTGGTCGTCGGGCAGGGCGTCCTTCCCGACGAGCTGGACGATCTCCTGCAGCTCGGTCTCCTCGTCGAGCACGTCGACCGCCCACTGGCGCCGCTCCGCCCAGTCGTCGGCGACCTCGTTCTCGAACCACGGGTCGAGCTGGTTCTTGTACAGCGAGTACGACTCGTTCCAGTTGATCGACGGGAAGTGGCGGCGCTCCGCCAGGTCCGCGTCGAGCGCCCAGAACGTCTTCACGATGCGTAGCGTGTTCTGGGTGACCGGCTCGGAGAAGTCGCCGCCGGGCGGCGACACGGCGCCGATCGCCGAGACGGACCCCTCCGTCCCGTTGACGTTCTCGAAGTAGCCGGCGCGTTCGTAGAACTGCGCGAGCCGGGCGGCGAGGTACGCGGGGTACCCCTCCTCACCGGGCATCTCCTCAAGCCGGGAGGAGATCTCGCGCATCGCCTCCGCCCACCGCGAGGTGGAGTCGGCCATGAGCGCGACGTCGTACCCCATGTCGCGGTAGTACTCCGCGATCGTGATTCCCGTGTAGATACAGGACTCACGCGCCGCGACGGGCATGTTCGAGGTGTTCGCAATGAGCGAGGTCCGGGCCATCAGCGGGTTGCCGTTGGCCGGGTCCTCGAGCTCGGGGAAGTCCTCGATGACCTCGGTCATCTCGTTGCCGCGCTCGCCGCACCCGACGTAGACGATGATGTCCGCGTCGGCGTACTTCGCGAGCTGGTGCTGCGTGACCGTCTTCCCGGAGCCGAACGGGCCCGGGATCGCGGCCGTTCCGCCCTTCGCGATGGGGAACAGCCCGTCGAGGATGCGCTGCCCGGACACCAGCGGCGTCCGGGGCGTCTTCTTGTTCTCGGAGGGGCGCGCCTCGCGGACGGGCCACTCCTGATGCATCGAGATGTCCGTCCCGTTGGCGAGCTCGGCCACCGTCTCGGTGACGTCGAACGAGCCCGACTCGATGGCGGTGACCTCCGTGGTCTCGCCCTCCTCGAGGGCGTCCGGCGGGACCATCACCTTGTGGTCGATGGTGACCGTCTCCTCGACGACGCCGACGACGTCGCCGCGGCCGACCTCGTCGCCGACCTCGACGGCGGGCTCGAACTCCCACTTCTTCTCGAGGTCGATGCCCGGCGCGTCGACCCCGCGGTCGAGGTACGGGCTGTCCATCTTGCCCTCCAACACGTCCAGGGGACGCTGAACGCCGTCGTAGATGGCGTCCAGCATGCCCGGACCAAGGTCGACCGACAGCGGCTCGCCCGTGGTTTCGACGGGCTCGCCGGGGGCGACCCCGGAGGTTTCCTCGTACACCTGAATGGTCGTGATGTCGCCTTCGATCTCGATCACTTCCCCCATGAGGCCTTCGTCGCCGACGTAGACGACGTCGTTCATGCGGGCGTCGAGGTCGCGGGCACTCACGACCGGACCGCTCACGCTCTGGATAACACCCTTTTCCGCTGTGGTGGTCTCCGTGGATTCTGCTTTACTCATATTAGTCCTCCTCATCCATCAGGTCGATCCCGATGGCTCGTTTGATCTGGTCGCGCAGCCCACCGCTGCCGGCGCCGGCGCCGCCGAGCGTGACGAGCACGGGCTCAATGCTTCCCTCCACCGCCTCGCGGGTCCCCCGCGAGAGGTAGTCGAGATCGTCGTTGTACATCACGATGATGCCGGTGTCCTCGTCGTCGAGGGTCCGTTCGACGGCGTCGTCGAGCCGCTCGTCCTTCTCGTCGTCCGGGACGTTTTCGAACTTCCGCACGCCGGCGAGCCGGAACCCGGTGGTGAACTCGGGGCTGCCGACGACGGCGATCTCCTGACTCATGTTATCACCAGCTCCGATTCGATCTCCTCGGCCGACAGACCGGCCTCCTTGCCCCGCGCGATCGCCCGAATGTTCTCCACCTCGCGCTCCTTCGCGAGGATGTAGGAGATGATCGGGGTGACCGACACCGGGTGGATCGTACCGAGCCGGTCGCCGTACGCCAACAGCGCGGCGTCGGTCGCGTGCTCGAACGAGATGAGGCTGTCCGCCTCCTCGAGTTCGCGCAGCGCCGGGCCGAGCTCGTCGGCGTACTGACTGTCCGCGATGTACTCCACGAGCTCGTCGAGGTTCCGCGCGAGCCGCGCGAGCGAGTCGCGGGTGAACAGCTCACCGCCCTCGATGAAGTACGCGGCGGGGTCGACGTCCGCGCCCGACCGGGCGAGCCGGAGGGCGTTCTTCGCGTTCCGGAAGTCGACCTCCGCCTTGAGGAACGCCTCGTACTGCTGGGTGGGTTCGTCGCCGCCGAGCCCGAACAGGAGCCGCTCGTAGAACGCGCGGTCGACGGCGTTCTCGAGCGGCACCAAGACGTCCGTCTCCTCGTACTCGGCGTACGCCTCGCGGAGCGGCGGACCGTAAATCGTGTCCTCCAGCACGTCGACGACGGCGTCGATGGAGTCGGCCTCCAACAGCCGCCGGATCCGCCGGTCGTCGAACTCGCCGGCGCGGATCAGGTCGACCTCGATGGCGGACTGGTCCGCGTCGGTGTAGACGCCGCGGATGACCGTCTTCACGTTCCACGCGTCGAACTTGCGGAGGTATCGGGCGATGAGGTCGTACAGCGATCCTTCGCTCCAGTCCAAGATCCCCTCGAACTGGTGGGCGAGGTTCCGGTTCAACGCGTACTCGATGAGGTCCACGCCGCTGTGGCGGCTCCCGAGGGCGTTGATCTCTCGGCCGTAGCTCGACTCCTCCATGAACCGGGCGATCTCGGCCGGGCTCATTCGAGTCAGCTTCCGGTACTCCTCGTCGCCGTAGAGGCTGCCGCGGCGGGCGCGAACCCGCGCGACGACGTACTCTGGGTTCGAGCTCCCGGCGGCGCTCATTGGTCGAACAGCTGCTCCGAGATGTTCTTCAACTCGTCGTCCCAGACGGACTCCAGGACCGAGTCGAACGTGTTGTTCACGCGAACGCGAGAGGTGTCGCTCTCGGCGACCACGCCGCCGAGACAGTCGACCTCGCCGTCGACCTCGGCGTTGCGGTCGGCCACGACCTCCTCGAGGAGCTCGACGTCCTCGGCGCGAGTGTAGACGGCGACGGCGTCGTCGTCGTCGAACTCGGCGAGGGTCGCGTCGAGCAGCGTCTCGGTCAGCTCGCGCCGACGGTCGTCGTCGAGGCCGGCGATCGCCGCCTCGACCTCGTCGTGGACGTCTTCGAGGACGTCCCGGCGGGCCCCGAGCCGCTCCTGTTTGGCCTCGAGCTTCGCCGAGGAGAGCGTCTGTTCGCGCTCCTGATCGATCTGGCTGTCGACTTCGGCGAGCCGCTCCTCGCGGATCCGCTCGGCGTCGGCCTCGGCCTCGGCGATGATCTCGTCCGCCTCGGACTCCGCCGCTTCGCGGATCTCCTCTGCACGCGCGCGGGCTTCGTCTCGAACGTCCTCAACGACAGTGTCCAAACTCATTGGTGTGAAAGGAAGTACCGCTTAGACGATGAAGACGACGACGAGTGCGAGGATGACGATCGTCTCGGGAAGCACCGTCAGGATGAGCCCGTTGACGAAGAGGTCGTCGTCCTCAGCCATCGCGCCGACGGCGGCCGAACCGATACCACGCTCGGCGTAGCCCGCACCGAGGGCGGCGAGCCCGACGGCGAGCGCCGCGGCGGCGCTGGGGTCGGTGAGGGTTCCTCCGGTGGACAGTACGGCGTTCCCGAGTGCGTTGGTAGCTTCAAGCATTGGTAGTAGTTGCGGTTGCTCGTCTCCGAACAGTTGCTATTTGCCTCCACAGTAGTCATAAAGCTTCCCAAAACGACCGAATAGCGCGAACGAAACGGGAGAGAAAGCAGCGACTGACGGAGGTGTCGTCCCGTCGAAATCGCGGCGGAGACGGGAGCGAAATCGTGCGGTGGCGTCGCACCCGGCGCGGTGGCGTCGTACCCGGCGCGGTGGCGTCGTACCCGGCCGGGGCGAGTTTCCGAACGCGTCCGAACGGGATGCCGACTAGTCGTTCTCGGAGGCGTCTCTAGTCGTCCTCGGTGGTGTACTGCCGGTCGTACCCGAACGGTCGGTAGGTTTCGCCGCCGCCCTCGTAGAACTTCCCGAAGAACTCGACGTACTCGAGACGCACGGCCTGAATGCCGGCCGACGTGACGCCGAGCAGGAGGACGACGACGTGGCCGACGAACGCCACGGCGATGCCGGCGAGGAGCGCGACGACGCCGACGAGCCCGGGCTCGAATGCCGTCGTCAGCCCCGCGAAGACGAGCTCGTACTCGCCGCCGTTCGCGACGGAGTGCTCCTGGACGTACGAGAGGTACTCCGGCGTGAAGATGAAGTGGAAGCTCCCCTCGCCCTCTCCGTCGATGTACGCGCCGAACGCGAGCAGGTTCACCGCGAGCGCCATCCCGCCCTTCGCGAGCAGCACCGCCATGATCCGGGCATACGAGATGACGTTGACGATGGGCGCGAGCACCTCCGCGAGTTCGGCCGGTTCGCCGACGGCGAGGAGCCCCACGCCGACCGCGGCGGCCACGAGTCCCCCGATCCCGACCGCGACCGGGAATCCGGCGAACGACACGGTCCCGAAGGTGAGTATCGAGACCGACTCGAAGAGGAAGTCGGGCTTCGGACCCGGCAGGTGCTGACTGAAGATCCAGATCCACGCGCCGTTGAGGATGAGGAGCCACGAGCCGCCCTCGTACAGCGCGTGTTTGAGGTCGTGCTGCTGGTAGTGGCTCACGAACGAGAGGGCGTGTCCCACGTTCAGGTGTATCATCCCGAACAGCACGCTGACCACGAGGAACGCCAGCCCCCAGTCGAGGTCGGCCGGCGAGAGCCCCTTCCCGTCGACGGGCCAGTCGAGGCCGAAGAGCGGGTAGGCGTGGTAGCCGAACACGTCGATCCCGAAGTAGATCCCGAACAGGATCGTGAAGCCGCCCGCCCACATCGCGACGGCGCCGAGCTCGCGGAACGTCCCCTCGTATCGGCTGTACAGGAAGTAGCCGATCGCGGCGTAGAGAACGCCGTATCCCACGTCGCCGATCATGAAGCCGAACATGAGCGGGAAGGTGAGGAAGACGAGCAGCGTCGGGTCGAACTCCGAGTACTTCGGTCGTCCGAACCCCTGCACGAGCAGCTCGAAGGGGCCGGCCGCGCCCCCGTTGTCCTGGACGACCGGCGGGTCGTCGTCGCCGTGGCCCACGTGGCCGCCGTCCGTGGCCGCCTCGCGCTCGGCGGCTGCGTCCGCCGCGTCGGCGGCCGTGCCGTCTCCGTCCGCCGACCCGGCGTCGGTGTCGTCGCGGCGGACGGCTTCGGTGTGGTGCTCGCCGTCGGGCGTGAACGAGGCGCGTTCGAGCTCCTCGACCTCGGCGTGGTCGCCGACGGCGTCGGCGACGGTCGCCTCGAAGTCGGGGAAGGTGTCCGTCGGGATCCACCCCTCGGCGATGAACGCGTTCTCGGTGGTCGCGAACGAGAGCGGCGCCTCCTTCTTCTGGGCCTCGATGGTGAGCTGCTCCTCGGCGCGAAGCAGGAACGCGGCCGCCTCCCCCTTCGTCGCCGCGAGGTCGTCCTCCACCGCTTCGAGATCGGCGCGCAGGTCCTCGCACTCGCGTTCCAGCTCCGCGACGTACTCGGCGGGGCTGGTCTCTGCGTCGGGCACCTCCAGCAGCGCGATGTCGACGCCGACGAGCGAGTCCTGCAGGACGCCCTCCTCGGCCTCGTCGGCGGGTCGCGCGAAGATCGCCACGACGTCGCCCCCGGCGAACACCTCGTACGCCTCGATCCCGTCGGCGTCGGCGAGCGTCGCCTCGACGGCGTCGGGCTTGGCCTCGCCGACGATGACCTCGAGCGAGTCGTAGCCGCGGAGGAGATCGAGCTCGATCCCCAGGTCCGCGAACGGCTCCATCCGGTCGATCTCCTCCTCCCGGTCGCGTATCTCGGTCCGGAGCTCGTCGCGGCGGTCGTCGAGCTCGTTGACGCGCTCGCGGACCTCCGCGAGCTCGCGTTCGAGCTCCTCGTCGTCGAGCGCGCGGACCGCGTCGACCTCGTCGCCATCGACGTCGAGGACGCTCTCCAGCGCGCGGACGGTGACGAGCCGCTCGTTCACCGTCTCGGCGCCCTCGAGCGATTCGCCGGGCGCGAATCCCTCGTAGCGCTCGTCGTAGTCCGTGACGTGTAGCGAGTGGTGGTCGTACGCCGCCTCGATGACGTCGTCGATGACACGCTTCGAGCCAGTCACCGACACCTTGCTCATCCGCTCAGGCCTGAGCATCCACCGCCTCCTCGGCCTGTTGGTTCACCGCTTCTTCGAACCGTTCGACCCCGTAGTCGACGGCCGAATCCACGCGCTCACGGGCCTCGCGTTCGAGCTCGTCGCGGTCGGAGCGGCCAGCCTCGAGGATCTTCTCCCGCCGTTCCTCGATCTCCTCGCGGGCCGCCTCGAGCCGCGCTTCGGCCTCTGACTCGGCCTCCTCCTCGGCCTCGGCGCGGATCTCGTCCGCGCGCGCTCGAGCCTCGGCGAGGCGCTCGTCGGCGTCCGATTCCGCCGTCGCGATGATCTCGTCCGCCTCCCGTTCAGCCTCCTTGATCCGGTCGAGCACCTCTGGTCTCGCCATACTACTAATCGCCTGAAACTCCACGAGCGACGTATAAGGTGTTTGCGAAAATACGCGGGCCCTGCGGCCGGTATCGACGGCGAACCGCCGTGGGTGGCGAGCGACGACCGACGGCCGCCGCCTACATTTAAGTACCAGTCGCCGGACCGTCACCGTATGGCAACGGTGTATGCGGTCGCGTCGGCGAAAGGTGGGGTCGGGAAGACCACCACGACCGCGGCGATGGCGACGATCCTGGCGGGCTCCGGCGCCGACGTCGTCGCGATCGACGCCGACATCGGCATGGCGAACCTCGCGGGCGCGCTGGGCGTGACGCCCGGCGAGACGACGCTCCACGACGTGCTCGCGGGACGGGCCGACCCGCCCGACGCGGTGCACGAGGGACCGGCGGGCCTCCGCGTCGTTCCCGGCGCGGACGACCTCGACGCGTACGCGGCCGCGGACCCCGCCGGGCTCGCCGACGCGGTCGCGGCCTTCGAGGACGCCGACTACGTGTTCGTCGACGCGGGTGCGGGGCTCTCGCACGACTCGAGTCTCCCGCTCGCGATCGCCGACGAGACTCTGCTGGTCTCGACCGCCGAACGGAGCGCCCTCGGCGACACGGAAAAGACCCGGCAGCTCGCCGAGCGGCTCGGCGGCGCGGTCGCCGGCGCCGCGATCACTCGCGTCGATCCCGACGCCGGCGAGGCGGGCCCTCACGGGCTCGACGACGTCGGCGACGTGCTCGACGCGACGGTCCTCGGCAGGATCCCGGAGGACGACGCGGTGGTGCGGGCGGCGGCCGTGAACCGCCCCTTGGCGACGTTCGCGCCGGACGCGCCCGCGACCCGCGCCTACCGGGATCTCACGCGGGCGTTGACCGGCGCGGCGATCGAGGGAGCCGGACTCGGCGACGTCGGCGAGAGCGCCGACGAACCGGAGAGCGCCGACGAACCGGAGAGCGCCGACCGCGACGACGGCGGCAGGGGGAGATCGGACGACGCCGACGAAGGCGACCCCCGGTCCGGCGGATCCGAAGGCGACGCCGAGGAAGACGACGAAGACGAGGTTGCGGCAGTCGCGTCGCCGCCAGGCGGCGCGGACGATACGGCCGACGCGGACGACACCGAAGACGCGGACGACACCGACGACACGGTCGATACCGACGACACCGACGACGCCGGCGACTCGGAAGACGAGGACGTCGTCGTCGCCGACGCGGAGACGGGGGGACTGAGCGACGCGAGCGACGAGGAGGACACCGCCGTCGCCGACGAGGCCCCCGTCGCGGAGGCGGACGCAGAGATGGCGGTCCCCGATCCCGAGGCCGACGACGACGAGTCGACCGGTGGGGTGACTCCCCCGGAACCGACGGTACCCGGAGAGACGGAAACCGTCGGTGAGGAGCACGTCGACGGCGACGACCTCGAGGCGATGATCGAGGAGGACAACGACGAGGCCGAGGCGTTCGAAGGCGCGGGAGCGACCGGTTCGGACGACGACGGTGAACCCACGCCGGGTGACGACGACGAGTCGGTCGCGGCTGACGAGGGAGTCGCAGTCGAAGACGAACCCGCGACGGACGACGAACCCGCGACGGACGACGAACCCGCGACGGCTGACGGCGCGACCGCCGACGAGACGGCGAGCGACACCGACGACGAACTCGCGGGAAGTATCCCGTTCCGCGACGACGACAGCGGGACGAGGAACGCCGGTCGCTCGGCGGAGGATGAGAGCAACGAAGGCGGCGAGGCCGACGAGGAGAGCGATGACGAAGTCGAACCGGCGGACGACGACGAGAAGAGCGGCGGCTTTTTCAGTCGGTTGTTCGGCCGGTGAGGGCGTCGAACGCCCCCGGTCGGCTCAGGCCTCGGACGGCGCCTCCGCGCGGTCGCGAATGAGCTGGCGGATCTCCTCGGGGTCCGTGATGCCCGCGAGCTCCTCGCAGGAGACCAACGCGGTGCCGTCGACCGATTCGCGCTTCTCGTCCTCCTCGGTGAAGTAGACGGACCGCGTGCGGGCGACCTCGCCGATCGAGGACATGATGCGCGCGCGCTTTTCCGCGGCGGGGGTGAACGCCGAGTGGCCGGTGAGCACGCGGGCCTCGGCGCGCTGGTCGTCCTCGGAGACCGCCTTGAACGGCGCGCGGGCGGTCGGGTGGACGGTGAAGCCGGCGTTGGTGAGCACGTGGAGGACGTGCTCGTCGTCGGGGTCGGTCTCGGGCGCCGACGGGGTCGGCTCGGCGTCGCGCACGTCGTCCGCGCCGTCCAGCACGTCGACCGGGCTGGAGAACGGCTCGTCGAACAGCTCTTCGAGCTGGATCGCGACCTCGATGGAGGCGTTCATCCCGTCCTCGTACTTCGAGACGGTGCGCCGGGAGACGCCCAACTCGGTCGCGAGCCGACCGAGCGACCAGCCGCGTTCCTCCCGTTCGTCGGCGAGGAGGTCGCCGTCGAGGCTGACGTACAGCCCGCCCGGGGCCGCGTAGATGAGCGGCGGCATCCCCTCGACGAACAGGTCGTACCCCGTGTCGGGGTTGATGACCGGGACGCCGTGCCGGAAGTAGACGACGCCCGGCTTCAGCTCCTCGTCGCGGGTCCGGATGCCGATCACCATCGGCGTCGCGAGCAGGTACTCCCCGAGCCGGCGCATCTCGGCGCCCGTCTCCGCGTCCAAGGCGTCGACGTTGCCGAGGATCTTCAGGAGTAGGAGGTCGTCGCCGCGCCGGGCCGCCACGTCGAAGCTCTTGGGCCGGACCGCACACCGGTCGCTGACGAGGAAGCCCGCGTCTTCCAGCATCGCGGTGACGTTCTCGATCAGCGCAGTCCGGGACATGCCCGAAAATAAGCGGCTCGCCGTATATATGCGTTGTGTCACTTGAATCCGTCCGAAATCACCGCCCGCTTGCGGTTTTCCCGCGATCGCCGTCGGAGGGGTTAAATACCGACTCTCGAATCGAGGGCGGCCGACGCCCGTGACCGCGGCCGGACTGCGGGGCGAAACCGGTTTGTCCGGGAACGGGCAAGGGCGCGTATGCCCATCGTCGCCGTCGACGACACCGACTCCCGCGAGCGAGGGATGTGCACGACGTACGTCGGCGCGCGGCTCGCCGAGCGCCTCGACTCGGTCGGCGGGGCGGTCCGTCGCCGACTCCTCGTCCGGCTGAACCCCGCCGTGAAACACAAGACCCGAGGGAACGCCGCCGTCGCGGTCCACGCCTCGGGGGTGGACGCGACGACGGCGTTCGACCTCGCCGCGAAGACCGTCCGGGAGTTCGCCGCCGCCGACGACCCGCGGACCTCGCCGGGCGTCGTGGTCGCCGACGTTGACGTCGCGGGCGACCCGTTCGCGCCAGGATCCTCCCGTACCGCTGCGATGGACGACGCCGCGTCCGCGCCGCGGATCCCCGGCGACGTGGCCGACTTCGCTCGCCGCGCGCTCCGTCACCGGCTGTCCCTCGACGAGGCGGTGTCGCTCGCCGAGGCGCACGGCTACCGCCACGCCGCGTTCGGCACCGGCGGAGAGACGGAGGGGTCGGCCGTCGCCGGTCGCGGCCGCATCGGCGCGCTCGCGGCGGTCGGCGCGCCGGCGGCGTTCGACGACTGGACGGCGGAGCGGATCTCCTACCGGGAGCTGGACCGCTGCGGGACGCCCCGCGAGGTCGACGTCGAGAGCGTCTTCGCCGCGGCCGACGCGGGGTACCCGACCGTCTGGGACACCGTCGAACGCGAGACGGGGGCGGCCGTCTGCGTCCCCAACGCCCCCGGCCCGATCCTCCACGGGATCCGCGGCGACGACCCGGCAGTGTGCCGGGACGTGGCCGAGGCCATCGAGAGCGAGCCCGTGGAGCGCGCCGCGACCTTCCTCACGAACCAGGGCACCGACACCCACCTCGCGCCCAAGCGGATCGGCGCCCTCCGCGACGGCGCGGGCTACCGGGTCGCCGGCGTGGTCGCGACCGACCCGGAGACGAAACGAGGGGGTCACGTCCACCTCGACGTCGCGGCGCCCGGAGCAGAGCGCCCCGCGAACGCCGGTGACCGCCTCCGCTGCGTCGCGTTCGCGCCGACCGGCCGCTTCCGCGACCGCGTGCGCGCCCTCCGCCCCGGCGACCGGGTGACGCTGTGCGGCGAACACGAGCGGCGGGGGTCGGCGGCGGGCTCGGAGGGGGCGAGCGACGAGGCAGCGACGGGGAACATGAAACGGCCGACGTCGACGCTCAAACTGGAGAAGTTCGCGGTGCGCGACCTCGTGCGGACCGAAGCGGCCGTGCCGACGTGTCCGGACTGCGGCCGATCGATGTCATCGGCGGGGCGGGACCAGGGGTACCGCTGCCGCGACTGCGGCACCGCCGCGCCCGGGAAGGTCGACCGCGAGGTCGACCGCGAGCTGGAGCCCGGCTGGTACGAGGTCCCCCCGAGCGCCCGGCGTCACGTCGCGAAGCCGCTGGTCAGGGGCGGGTTCGACGCGCCGATCCACCCGGAGCGGTGAAGTGACCGGAACGCGACCGGTCGGGCATGTCCGGAATCGTCTTCTACGGGACGGAGAACCGAGGCGGCGTGGTCGACTTCTACCGCGAGGAGCTGGGCGCCGAGACGTGGCTCGAACAGCCGGACTGCACGATCCTGCGCTACGACAACTTCCTGTTCGGCTTCTGCGACCGCGACGAGACGGAGACGTGCGGGACCCTCACGTTCGTCTACCCCGATCGCGAGGCGGTCGACGACGTCCGCGAGGACCTCGCCCGGGCCGGCGACCGTCGCGACGACGCGAGCGCCCCGAGCGCGGTCGAGACGCCGCGCGAGAACGAGCGGTACGACATCTACCAGTTCTTCGCCGAGGATCCGGACGGGCGGACCGTCGAGTGCCAGGCGTTCCTCGACGACGACGTGGAACTGGTTTAAAAAGGATCAGACGGAGAGCGGCGCTCCTCGGTCAGTCCTCGAGGGTCCGCTCGTCGCGCCACTCGGCGGCGCGGTCGAGCGCGGCCTCGCGGCCGTCGAAGCGCTCGCGCTCGTAAGCCGACTCGTCGACGGCCTGTTCCATCACGTCGAGGCGGACGACGAACCCGCCGTCGGCGCGCTCGCGGAGCCTGACGGTCGCGTAGCCGTCGGAGCGCTCCCACTCGGTGATCGCCTCGTCCTCGCGTCCCAGTGACCAGCTCATACCTCACGGGGCGGGCGCGGCGGCTAAAACGGCGCGGTTCGGGCGCGGTCGGGGGAGCCGGACCGGCGAGTCACTCCTCCCCGGCGGGACTCGTCGCGTGCGAGCAGACCGGACAGACCGCGTAGCCGAGGCTGTCGTACCGGACGGACGCCGAGGGGGAGGTCACGTTGCACTCCGGACAGTCGAACGTTGACGCGTCGTCGAGGCTCATGGCTCACCGTAGCGCGACGACCGGTATTGTTATCCGTCGTTTGACCCCCGTCAGCGAGTCCTTACTTATAAGCGACCGCCCTACCGAGGTCGTTCATGGCCGAGGACATCCACGCGGACCGACGGCGGCGCGCCGCCGCGCTGCTCCGAGACGAGGACGCCGACGGGCTCGTCTGCTTCCCGAGCCGGAACCTCCAGTACCTCACCGGCTTCGACGAGGAGCCGGGCGAGCGGCACTTCCTGCTCGCGGTGCCGGCGGCGGACCGCTCCGGCGACCCGCCGGCCCGCGACGCCCCGACGCTCCTGGTTCCGACGCTGTACGAGTCGCAGGTGCGCGAGGAGACGACGGTCGCGGCCGTCCGGACGTGGGCCGACGGCGACGATCCGGTCGCGGCCGTGCGCGACCTGCTCGCCGACCTCTCCCTCCGCGAGGGGCGGCTCCTCGTCGACGACACGATGTGGGCGACGTTCACGCAGGACCTCCGCGCGGCGGCGCCGGACGCGACCTGGGGACTGGCGAGCGAGGCCCTCGCCGACCTCCGGGTGCGCAAGGACGACGCCGAGCTGACGGCCCTGCGCGACGCGGCCGCCGTCGCGGACGCGACCGTGCGCGACCTCCGCGAGCTGGGCGCCGACGCGGTCGGGATGACCGAGCGCGACCTCGCCGAGTGGATCGCCGACCGACTGGCGGCTCGCGGCGGCACCGGCGTCTCGTTCGAGACGATCGTGGGCGCGGGACCGAACGGGGCGAAACCCCACCACGGCCACGGCGACCGCCAGATCCGGGCAGGCGAGCCCGTCGTGCTCGACTTCGGGACGCGCGTCGACGGCTACCCCTCCGACCAGACGCGCACGCTCGTCTTCGACGGCGACCCCCCGGCGGCGTACGAACGCGTCCACGAGGCGGTCCGAGAGGCGCAGGCGGCCGCGGTCGACGCCGTCGAACCGGGCGTCACAGCCGCGGCGGTCGACCGGGCCGCGCGCGAGGCGATCGAGGCGAGGGGGTACGGCGACGCGTTCGTCCACCGGACCGGGCACGGAGTCGGGCTCGACGTCCACGAGGAGCCGTACATCGTCGCGGGCAACGACCGGGAGCTCGAACCGGGGATGGTCTTCTCCGTCGAGCCGGGGATCTACCTCGACGGCCGGTTCGGCTGCCGGATCGAGGACCTGGTCGTCGTCACGACGGACGGCTGCGAGCGACTGAACGACACCGACCGGGGGTGGCGGTGACCGCGTCGGTCCGGGCGGGATCCGGGACGCATCGGTCCGGGCGGGACCCGAGACGCGTCAGGCGACCGTCGTGAGAGGATCGACCGTCGAAGCGTGAGGAGGGAACGAGAGGCGACGTGGAATGGGACGAGAGGCGACGTGGAATGGGACGAGGGGGTCCTGAAAACCGACGCGCCGGGCGTCCGACACGAGATGCGGGAGTCGTGTGCCTACTCCGCAATCGGAGGTCGTTGCCGACTTGTATAGTTGTGATACCGAATTATTTCGGGTTCAGGGGTGGACAGTCCGAGAGGCGGGTTCGAACAGATCGGTCGTAATCTGGTCTGAGAGGAACAGAAACCGATCGATCGACCGAATCGGAGGCGCGAATCGTGGGAGGCCGGATCCGATCCGCATCGAAACCATTAGTGTCGCCGGAGGGGAACCGCGGGGTATGAGCGACAACGAGGAGGCCGAGGAGAGCGAACCGGCCGTCGAGCTCGGCGACGGACCGGACGTGGCCGGCGAACCGATCGCCCGCGTCGCGTCCCGGCTCACGTGGCCCGCGAAGCGCAGCGACGTGGTGGCACAGGAAGGCGACGCCGCGGTTCGGAGCCCGGACGGCCCGCGCGACCTCGACGACGTGATCGCGGACTCCGAGGTCCCGCTGTTCGAGAGCCGCAGCGAGTTCGTCGCGGAGGTCGAAGAGCTCGTCGGTCGCGGTCCGGTCGCGAGCGAGTAACCCGGTCCCCCCGCCGCGGCCTTTTTGCCCCGGCGAGACGGAGTCTGCGCATGGCGATCCCCTTCGATCCGCACGAACTCGACCCCGTGGAGTACGGCGAGACGCGGACAACGCTGTCCATGGACCACGAGTCGGCCGTCGAGCGCGTCCGCGAGGTGTGTCTCGACGCCGGCTTCGGCATCCCGGTCGAGTTCTCCCCGTCGGAGCTGCTGAACAAGAAGGTCGACGCCGACCGCGACCCGTACTACGTCCTCGGCGCCTGTAACCCGGCGATCGCGGACCGGGCGCTCGACGCGACCGACAAGCGCATCGGGGGGCTGTTCCCCTGCAACATGGTGATCTGGGAGGAGTCGCCCGGCGAGCAGGTCGTCTACCACATCTCGATCATGAAGACCGCGCGGCTCCTCGGCCTGCCCGTGGACGACGGAGAGATGGACGCGATCGTCGCCGACACCGGCGAGATGGTCGAGGCCGTGTTCGAGGAACTGGAGGAGTAGCCGGCGGCGAGAGGGACGAAAAATCGCGGACGGGGACGATTCAACTGCTGAAGTCGTTGCAGACCGGAATCCCCAGCGTGTTGTAGTCGCTCATCGCCGCCAGCTCGTCGGGCACCGCGTGGATGTCGATCGTCTTTTCGACCAGCGCCGTCGGGTCCAGTTTCCCGGAGCTGATCATGTCCAGCATCTCGCTGTATCGGGACGGTTGGAGCCCCAGCGACCCCTTGAAATCGATCTCCTTCGCGACGAACTCGTCGGTCGGCAGCGACACCATTCCCTCCTCTTCGGAGGTCGTCAGCCCGATCTGTACGTGTGTCCCTCCCTTTCGGAGGCTGTTGACGGCGTTCTGGCACGTCGTCGCGATGCCGAGCGCGTCCGCCGAGACGTCGGCGCCGCCGTTCGTGATGTCTCGGACTTCGGCGGCGGGGTCGTCGACCTCCGTAGCGTTGACCGTGGCGACGGCCCCGAGCTCCTCGGCTTTCTCCAGTTTGTCGTCGGTCAGGTCGACACCGATGACGTTGCCGCCAAGCGCGTTGGCGATATGCACCGCTGACAGGCCGATCCCGCCGCAGCCGTGGATGACGACGTCGTCTCCGGCGCTCACGGGGGCCCGGTGTGCCATCGCGTGGAACGAGGTCATAAACCGACACCCGCACCCGGCGGCCGCCTCCGCGTCGATACCGCTCGGGAGCGGGACCGCGTTGATGTCCGCGTTGGGGATGTGGACCTCCTCGGCGAACGCGCCGGGCGCCTCGTTCATAAACCCGAGACCGACGTGATTCTCGCAGATGTTCTCTCGTCCGTTCCGACACATGTCGCAGTCGCCGCAGGCGAAGTTGAACGGGATCGCGATCTCTTGACCCTCCTCGACGCTTTCGACGTCGTCGCCGACGGCGACGATACGTCCCGTCGGTTCGTGGCCGAGAATGTGCGGCGGGTCGGGTCTGTATCCGAACCAGTCCCAATCGCCCTGCCAGCAGTGCCAGTCCGACCGACAGACCCCGCAGCCGACGACTTCGGCGACGGCTCCGTCGGGCTCCGGCTCGGGACGGTCGACGTCCTGTACCTCGAGCGGTTCCTGAAACTCCTCCAGTAGTACGGCTTGCATCGCGTTAGCACGGTCGGGAAGTCACACATTAAAATTAATGATATATGGGATTTGAAGTAATATCAGTCGTGCTATCTTTCTCACATTCCGAGGAGTGTGACTTCTTCGTCGTCGTTCGCGGCGAAGATTCACGAGTAGAGGGGGCGCTCGGGACGACGCCGAGGCGGATCGAAACGACCGGTCCGTTTCGGTCGGTCGCTCCGACCCGGTCGGTCATTCCGACTCGTGGGTCACTCCGACCCGGTCGGTCACTTTGACTCGTCGGTCACTCCGGCGACGCCGATCGATCCAGCCACGAGACCGCGAACGACTCGAACGGGCTGGAGTACTGCATCAGCGTCGTGCCGAGGATCGCCATCACCAGCACGTAGCCGACCGCGAAGGCGTTGATCGTCTGGGCGAGCGCCGAGTCGAACGTCCCCGCCTGGGCCCCGCTCACCGCGATCGTGGCGATGATCAGCGAGAACTCCCCGCGGGTCGTCATTCCGAGCGCGACGCGGGTCGAACGCCTGGTGTCGAGGTCGAAGGCCCGACCGGCGAAGAAGCCGGTGACGAGCTTCGTCGGCGTCGTGACGAGCACCGCGAGCGCGATCAGCGCCGCCACGCCCCCGAACAGCATCGGGTCGGTGATGAGCCCGATCCAGAAGAAGAACACCGCCGCGAACGTGTCGCGCACGGGCTCAAGCAGCGCCTCGATATCGTGGGCGTACGCGGTCGAGGCGAACGCCATCCCGACGAAGAAGGCGGCGACCGCCTCGCTGACGCCGAGCGCGAGCGCCGCGCCGGCGACGAGCACGACCGTCGCGATCGACCGGAGCGCGACGAACTCGCGGTTGTCGGTCGCCACCAGTCGGTCGAACGCGGGCGTGCCGAACTGGACCGCGGCCAAGAGCACGAGGATGAACCCGATCGCGATGCCGACGTCGGCCGCGGCCGCGCCCAGGTCGCCGCCGCCGAGCACGAGCGCGGAGGTCACGGCGAGGTAAACGGCGATGAAGAGGTCCTCGTAGACGAGCGTCCCGAGCAGCGGCTCGGCCTCGTCGTTGGCGATCCAGCCGAGGTCGATGAGCGACTTCGTGATCACCGCCGACGAGGAGATGTACACGATCCCGGCGAGCAGCACGGCGGGCAGGAGCGCGCCGAAGACGAGCCAGCCGAGGACGAGCCCGACCCCGAGGTTCGCGAGGTCGATCGTCCCCGCCGTCCCGATCTGGCGCCGCCGCGCGAGCAGGCGGTCGAGGTTGAACTCCAGCCCGAGGAAGAACAGGAGGAAGACGATCCCGAGCTCCGCGCCGATCGCGATGAACTCCGTCTCGGGGACGTAGACGGTCCCGAGCGTCGGCAGCGAGAGCCGCCCGAGGACGAACGGCCCGAGCAGCATCCCGGCGACGATGTAGAAGGGTATCACGGACTGGCCGAGGCGGTTCGCGAGCCCGCCGGCGACCGCGACCGCGGCGAACATGACGCCGATGTCGAGTAACGCCACTACCGGTCACCCCCGAAACGGGCGACCGGGACGATCGGCACGACCGCGTCGGACCGGCCGCTCATCCGGTGAGGAGCTCCTCGAACGCCGCGCAGTCCTCGGGCGTGCCGACCCCGATGACGGTGTCGCCCTCGCGGAGCGTTGTGTCGGCGGTCGGGCTCTCGACGACCTCGTCGCCGCGCTGGATCGCGACCACGACGAACCCGGTCTGGTTGCCGATGTCCGCGCTCTCTAACGTCTCGCCGATGAGCGGCGACCCCGGGTGGAGCTCGTACCACTCCAAGAGGATCCCGCCGGGCAGGGTCGTCTCCTGCGTGTCGGGTTCGACCGGCTGGAAGTACGCGCCCTCGATGATCGAGCCGATCGTTCGGGCGAGGTCGTCCGAGAACTCGAACACCCGCTTCGCGTCGGCGTTCGAGTCGGCACGGCGGAACACCTCGCGTTTCCCCGTGTTGTGGATGACGACGACCATCTCGCCGTCGTCGAGTTCGATCTCGAACTTCTTCCCGACGCCCGGGAGGTCGGATTCGCGGATCGTCATATCGGGATGAACGCGGCCTCGGTAATAGGTGTACACCTCGGGCGCGTCGCTCGGGCGGTTCCCCGTATCGGCCCGGTCCCGGCGACGACGCGCTCGGGGCCACGGTCGCGACGACGCGCTCGAGGTCACGGTCGCGACGACGCGCGACGTCGTACCAAACGCTAAGTGGGCTGGGGCCGACGTGGCGACCATGTGGCGCTCCCGGAAGAACCGGGATCGGCGGACGGTGACCTGCATCGCGTGTGGGGACTCGCTGTTGCGCGAGGACGCGCGCGAGTACGACAAGGAGGGGGACCGCTGGGACCGGCGCGACAAGGAGTTCGAGTACCTCTGTACAGAGTGCGACGACAATCTCTGTCATCAGCCCCGCGACGGGCTCGAAGCACTGATCTGCTCCATCGAGGCCGACGGCCTCTCGCGCGAGGAGTTCCTCGGTCGGTACGCCGACGCGGTCGGGCCCGACGACCGCGACGACGCCGACGCGACCGAGTCCCGCAGGCGATCGGACCGCGACCGAGAGCGGTCCGACCGCGACCGGTAGCCGTACCCCGCGCCGTCGTTCCGGACGGCTCCGCCTCCCCGCCCGACAGGCCTTTCTAACGGACACGCGTTGGTCCCGGTATGTCAGACGACGAGCCGAAACCCGGGTCCGCCGAGGACCAAGGCCCCGTGACGATCACGGCGGAGTTGGCGGACCGACTCGCCGAGAAGCGGACGGAGCTGTTCGAGGAGTTCGAGATCCCCGACGAGTTCCCGAACGAGGTCCTCCGCGAGGCCGAGACCCGGACCGAGGACGTGTACGACGAGATCGACGCCGAGATCGACGAGCGCGAGGACCTCCGCGACCTCA
Organism: Halorubrum sp.; assembly: GCF_046498025.1. NCBI lineage: Archaea > Methanobacteriati > Methanobacteriota > Halobacteria > Halobacteriales > Haloferacaceae > Halorubrum > Halorubrum sp. The sequence continues at coordinate 12,996 of NZ_JAWOBM010000028.1, read as the reverse complement.
CGACGTGGACCACCGACCCGATCGACGCGCAGGACTTCGACGACGCCATCTCCATCGAGCGCGAGGAGGGCGCCTACCGGCTGTGGGTCCACATCGCCGACGTCACCCACTACGTCACCCCGGACACCGCGATGTGGGAGGAGGCGGTGAAGCGGTCGAACACCGTCTACCTGCCCGACTACACGATCCACATGCTCCCGCCGGTGCTTGCCGAGACCGTCTGCTCGCTCGTCCCCAACGAGGACCGGCTCGCGCACACCGTCGAGATGGAGATCGACGACGAGACGCTCTCGTTCGAGGACATCGACATCTACAAGTCCGTCATCAACTCCGACGAGCGGCTCACCTACAAGCAGTGCGAGGAGCGGCTGGAGGACCCCTCGCTCCCCCTCGGCGAGGAGAACCGGCTCGCCTTCGAGCTCGCCGACCGAATGCACGAGCAGCGCAAGGAGGACGGCTCGCTCGTCCTCAATCCCCGGCGAGACCGCGCGCACACCATCATCGAGGAGTCGATGCTGAAGGCGAACAAGGCGGTGACGCACACGCTGATGTGGGACCGCGGCGTCGAGGCGATGTACCGGGTCCACCCCCAGCCGACGCCGGATCAGTGGAGCAAGGCGCTCCAAGAGATACAGGATCTCGACGGCGTCTCCATTCCCGGCAGCGCGTGGGGCGACGACCCGCGGAAGGCCGTCAACGCCGCCCTCGAGGAGTCGCCCGGCCGGCAGCTCAACAAGATCCAGCGCGCCGTGCTGAAGGTGATGCCCCGCGCGAAGTACATGAACGACCCGTTCGGCGGCCACCACGCCCTCAACTTCGACATCTACGGGCACTTCACCTCGCCCATCCGCCGGCTCTCGGACACGATCAACCACTGGATCGTCCACGAGAACGACGTGCCGGAGAACCTCGTGGAGCTGTGCGACCACGCCAGCGACCGGCAGAAAGACGGCGAAACGGTCGAGCGCATATATAAGCAGTTCCTCCAGGAGCAGGGGCTCGACCCCCACGCGGTGAACAACCGCGGGATCGAGGTCGTCGACGACACGGAAGAGGCGAAACACACCGTCTGACCCGTCGACGCTCGCGAGAGGGCGTCTCCGACGTCGTCGAGGGCCCGAGCGTACGGACTGCCGAAGCGTGTAGGCCGCCGAAGCGTATAGACCGCCGGAGTCCCTAGTCGTCGGTATGACCCATCACGACCACGAAGAGCGTCACGCGGTCGATCGGAGAGCCGACCGAGACCGCACGCGGGCCGAGCGGGACGCGGAGCGAGCCGCGACGCTCGGCGGGTTCACCGGAGCGGTGCTCGGCGCTCGCGGTGGCCCGATCGGAGCCGGAATCGGCGCCTTCGTCGGCGGATCGACCGGCTACGCCGTCGGCTACGCGCTGAGCGAACTGGAGGAGAAAGGCGGCGATCCCCACGAGACGACGCTCGACGACTACGCGACCGACGACGGTCCCGGAGACGAGGGACCGGTCCGGATCGAGGTCGGCGAAGAGGCAGACGAGGGTGACGAAGGCGATGATAGGGACGAGGAGGAGTACGGCGAAGACGACTACGGCGAAGGCGACTACGGCGAGGACGATCACCGATCCGAGGAGTGACCGGGGCGCGAGACCCGCGTCGTCAGTCCCGCCGGGTCGCGAACCGAGCGATCGCGGTCGCCGAGAGCGCCCCGAGCGCAGCGATGCCCGCGAGGACGAAGAACAGTTCCCGCGGTCCGGCGAGCGTGAGGACCCAGCCCGCGAGCGCGGCGCCGAGCGCCCCGACGCCGAAGATGCCGAGGTACGTGTAGCCGAACGAGATGCCGCGCGCCTCGCTCGGCGAGTAGGCCGCGACCGTCGCCTGCGAGAGCGGCTGGACCGTGAACAGCGCGACCCCGAGCGCGAGCGAGACCGCGAGGAACGACGCGGTGGTCGCACCGGCGGGGACGAAGAGGAGCGCGAGCCCGGCCAGCACGGTCATGAGAACCATCAGCCCCCGCTCCGGCGGCATCCGGTCGGCGATCCGTCCGCCGAGGTACTGGCCGAGGACGCCGACCGTGAGGACCGCGACGTACACGTACCGCGCGAGGTCGAACTCCTGGGCGTACGGACTCTCGGGGTCGACGAGGTGGACGTCGATCAGCCCGTCGAGGGCGTCCCCGAGGAGGTCCGGCAGGAACGTGAGGAACGTCCGGTAGTAGAGCCCGCTGAGCGTGACGAACGCGAACACGATCAGGAACCCGCCGGCGAGCAGGACCCGCGTGTCGTCGACGATCGTCGACGGGGAGACCTCGCCCTTGGCGCCGTCGCCGTCGCTTCCGGCGGCGTCAGTCCCCGCCCCGCCGTCGGCGGCCGCGGGGTCGGGCAGCGCCGCGTCGACGTCGACGGTGACGCCGTAGGCGGCGACGACGACGGCGGGAACCGTGAGCGCGGCCGCGACGATCCGCCAGTCGAACGCTAACAGGAGCAGCGCGGTGGCGAGCGGACCGAGCGCGATACCGAGGTTTCCGCCGATCCCGTGGTAGCCGAGCGCGGTCCCGCGGCGCTCCACCGACTTGGAGAGCAGCGACAGCCCGGCGGGGTGGTAGACGCTCGCGGTGACGCCCCACGCGGCGATGGCGAGCGCGAGCGCGGGGAGTGTGGGAGCGACGCTCACGAGGAGGAACGACGCCGCCATCCCGCCGAGACACGCGAGGATGAGTGGCTTGGAGCCGAACCGGTCGACGAGGATGCCGCCGGGGAGCGCGCCGACCCCGAACAGCCCGTAGCCGACGGTGGAGACGAGCCCGAGCGTGGCCGCGGTCGTCGAGAACTCCCCGATCCACACCGTCAACAGGATCGGGATCGAGAGCTCGTAGGTGTGGACGAGTCCGTGCGAGCCGGCGGTGAACGCCACGATCCGTCGCTCGGCGCGGTCCATCGGGCGACCGTTCCCCGCGGCGGAGGATAGCTTCGGTGGTTGCTGTCGGGGTTGCCGCGAGTGCCGGCCGGCGGCGTCACTCCAAGTCCGCCGGCTGCGTGCCGATCCCCTCCGGCCAGCCCGTCGGTTGCGCGGGGCTCGGCTCGGCGTGCGACCGCTTCAACACCATCGGCGTGCGCTCTAAGGAGAGCACGAGCTCGTCGTTCTGGTTGTACGCGCGCAGCTCGGTAGTGACGATCCCGACGTGATCGCGGGAAGAGGACTCGCGCTTCTCGAGCACCTCGGACTCCGCGAACAGCGTGTCGCCGTGGAAGAGGGGGGCGTGGTGGCGGACCTCGTCGTAGCCGAGGTTCGCGGTGGCGTTGGCGCTCACGTCGACGACGCTCATCCCGACCGCCAAGGCGATGACGAAGGTGCCGTCGACGAGGCGCTCGCCGAACTCCGTCTCGGCCGCGTACGCCTCGTTGAAGTGCATCGGATTGCAGTTCAATGTGAGGTTGGTGAACCAGACGTTGTCCGTCTCCGTCACCGTCCGGCCGTACGGGTGTTTGTACACGTCGCCGACGTCGAAGTCCTCGTAGTAGCGTCCCTCCCAGCCGCCGACGAGCCGGCGGTCCGTGCCTCCGTCGGTCGTCGCGACGACCTCTGAACCGTTATCGGTCGCGGTGTCGGCCACGGAACCGCCGCCTGTCGCGGCGTCACCGCCATCGTCAGTCGCGGCGTCACCGCCATCGTCAGTCGCGGCGTCACCGCCTGTCCCCCCGTGGCTGTCCGTCGTCGCCGATTCACCGCGGTCATGCGCATCGCTGTCGTGGACCATATCGGCGACCGACGACGACGGGTCAAAAGAGAGTTGTGTTCGCGGACCTCGTCGCGCCGGCTACGCGAAGTTGATCGACGTGTACAACAACAGCCCGGCGGAGACGAGGGTGACCAGCACCAGCCACCCGATCATGATCGCGCCCATCTGGCGATGCGAGAGGTTCGTTCCCTCGAGTATCTCGGAGACGCTCATAACTGAGGCGATTCGCCCAGAGTATATAACGGCTTCCAACAGAAAGGGTCGACAGAGCGGTCAGTCGGCCTTCCGTCAGCGCTTGGGCGGGTCGTCCAGGGCGGGCCCGGAGACGACCTCGCCCTCGTAGGTGAACCGCGAGCCGTGACAGGGGCAGTCCCAGGTGCGCTCGGCGTCGTTCCAGCGGGTCACACACTTCATGTGCGGACAGCCCGCCGAGACGGCGTGGACTCGGCCCTTCTCGTCGCGATAGACGCCGTGAGATCGACCGTCTTCGCGGATCACGCTCGCCTCGCCCGCCGACGGGAGGTCGGCAGACGAGAGCAGTACGTCCGCCCAGTCGCCCGCGAAGTGACCCGCGACGCCGGCGGCGTCCCGTCGATCCGAACCACTCGCGAGGAACGATTACCATGGGAAACGGCAAGACAGGCGCGTATGCGGCGGCCGAGTTGGGATCGAAGCTCCGGGGCGAGGACCCCGGCGAGAACGTCCGATCGTTCGCTGGGCTCGTCGACGACCGGCGGACGCTCCGGCTCCTCAACTACTACAACGGGCTGATCGACGAGCCGATCGAGGACACGGAGATCGGCCGGCTCATCATCCAGAACGCGGCGACGCGGACGATCGACGAGGCGGTCCGACACGGGAGCGTCTCGCAGATGAAGAGCGCGACCGGGCTCATCGGACAGGAACGCGACGGCGCCGGGGTGCAACGGTACGCGCGACGAACTCTTTCAGCGGCTCCGCTCGCGGGTATATATACGGAAGCACAGACTCGGGAGTAGAACGGCTGAGCATCGGCTCCTCGGTCCTGAGGAGTCGAGTAAAACTCAGATGGACTCGCGGGGATTTGAACCAGAGCCAGACGTGCTCGCTCACTCCGTTCGCTGCGCGCGACTGGCAGGGTTCAAATCCCCGCTTGTTACAAAATTGCGCCGCTCGCGATATTGCTCGCGGCGCAGAAATGAGGACTCGCGGGGGTCCCGTGAGCGGTAGCGAACGGGACCACGCGAGGGAACGAGACGAACGAAGTGAGTCGAGTGGACTCGCGGGGATTTGAACTCCGGGGTCTGACAGGCTGGAGAAGCCGTCTACGGGTGACTGGCACCAGCGATGAATCTGAAGACCACACCCCCGACCGACGCCAAGACCCGGTTCCTGAACAAGAAGCGCAGCCACGTCACCGACAAGACGATCCACAACTACGACGCCACCCTGCGGCAGTTCCTCGACTTCCTCGACAGCGAGGGAACCACCGACATGCGCGACGTGACCAGCGACACGATCGCCCGGTTCGAGGAACACCGCCTGCGGTCGGTGAAGCCCATCACCTGCCGCAACGACATGCGGATTGTCAAGAACTTCATCCAGTTCTGCGAGTCGATTCAGGCCGTCCCCGCCAGACTACACGAGCTGATCCAAGTCACGAAGATCAAGCCCGGCGACGAGGTGTGCGACGACTTCGTGACGCGGGAGGAAGCCGTGGCGATCTTAGACAGGCTCTCGAAGTTCGACTATGCCAGCACCCGACACGTCGTCTTCCTGCTTCTCTGGAAGTGCGGCATGCGGATCAGCGGCCTCCGTGCGCTTGACGTGGAGGACTTCGATGAGGGACGGCCCGCGATCGAGATCCGCCACCGGCCCGGAACGCGGACGCCACTCAAGCGGAAGCTGGACAGCGAGCGGGACGTCTTCATCACTCCGGAGACCGCCGAAGTGGTCGCCGACTACATCGAAACGACGCGCCCGGACGTGACCGATGATTACGATAGAACCCCCCTGATCGCCACGACACACGGGCGGGCGAGTCGAACGACTATCACCAAACACGTCTACCTGTCCACGTCACCGTGCTTCTACAACGGCGGAACCTGCCCGTTCAACGAGGACCCGCAGGAGTGTCAGGCAACCAGTTGGGGCCACGCCTCGAAGTGCCCCGGCTCAGTCAGTCCCCACGCGCTTCGTAGGGGCTATGTGACGGCAGCACGGAACGCGGGGCAGCCGAAGGACGTGACCGGCGATCGGGTGAACATGAGCGGGTCTATCTTGGATCGGCACTACGACAAAGGCTCGCACGACGAGAAGGCTGAACGGCGGAAGGACTTCTTGAAGGATATTTGATCGAACTGATGACCGGCACAAACATATCAATCAAATTCAAATAGAGACTATGACAATACCGAATCCCAACGAATTGAGCAACGGAGACATACTCCGCATAGACTACCACAGGACGGCATTCGACACAGAAAGTAGAGTTGAGGTTGTGGTAGACTCAGTCAGAGAACACGGCGGAGAGACCTTGATCACTCTCCTTGATGAGTGGGGAAACACAACCAACGACGAAGTCCACATCACCGATTCGGGGGGATACCTTTCGGCTGATGTTTTCAACGAGGGACCGATTGACTCTATCGAGGTAATCGGTGAGGTGCCTCCCGACTTTGGGAAGCATTACATTCTCTTTCGACCTCCACCGTTCCGGGATCACGTCTTGAGAAAATCGAGGACGGGGAAGTTTGAGAATGTCTGTAAATACAACGTCGACATCCATGACGGAGAGAAGGTTCGGGCGGATAAGATCACCCCAAGACAACGGTCGTTGATAAACATCTGTGACGGTTGCCATTCCCATTTCAACGAACATCTCCGTGAGGAATTGCCAGAGCCCATGGAAAGAGGCCAAATTGAGGAGGAGACACCATTTCTGTGTCCTTCCTGTGGTAAGCCCCCGGAGAGAGTTGAGCACGTGAGAATGCTGACGGGTATGATTAGTCATCATGAGGACGGACGCTGTGGACCGTGGATGAAACAGATCTATCTGGATTGGCGATTAAACGGATATAGCCAATAATACGTCGACTCCACATATTTGATCGCAGTCCAGATTTGCATGTTATCACCGTCTCTCATGTTCGACGGACGATCTATCTGCTATCTCGTGTCACGGTATCTATAATACGGAGAACGTGGTCTAGTTCAAATGAGGAGGAAACTCTAATTCTCGGTTAGCGGCTGGTATTCGAATATCGTTGTATGGGGTGTTTCAAGGCCATGAAAGCCCGATCTCCGATTCTGCGCGCGGTTTTTCTCCTCTATCTACCATGAATGAAGAACTCTCAGAAGCATATGCTGCGCTGGCGACGCCCGACACGAACAACGCGACAAGCATCACTTGGCAGGATGAAACAGTCCCCCGATACCCACAAGACGGGTATCCCGGAGAGACATACCGTGAACGGTTCAAGAACTTCGATCTACTCAATCAGGGAGCATACAACGGACAGAAATGGGAAAACAAGGACTTGGTCCGATACAGATTGAACGAGTGGGGCATCCGATCAGTAGCGAGCCAAATTGAGCTACTACCGTGGCAGACCTCGAAAGCTTCGACGTATATTCACTCCCTCCAGCTCGACAGGTGGGGTAAGAATGCGTCTCTCGTCATGTTTGGAATCTGCTCACTCCTTGTCCATGAGGACTCAAACGATGTGCGAAAGACGTACCCCGATTGTACAGACAGAGATCCGCTATTCGAGAAGATTCAACTGAGCCTCGGCATCACCGACAAACAAGTCCGAAGCATCTACCAGAAACTCAAACAGCACTTTGACACCCACGAGGTGGCTCCGAAACCGCAGTTCGATCGCTTCAGTACAGATAGTTACCAGCCTGAGATATATCAAGGAAAGCGCATTACCGGGGTACATAATGGTGTGCCACAGTACGGGATGACCTGACTCGCCGGTACCCCCTATATAAACCCCTTTCCATTAATACTACTGTAGAAGAACTACAGAGGACCGAATTAGGACAGGATAGTCGTCCGCAATCAAGGATAAACCGTTATCAGTTCCGGTTCTGTCCAACTCAAGTCACTAACGCGATAGAACCGCCGCCCGTAGAATCAACCCACATCCACCGCCGCGACTCCGACACTAAGCCGGAATACCCTGTGAAACGAACCATCGTGACACAAAAGTAAACGTCTCTTGGCGTAGTTAGCGACCCGGGAGACGGCAACACCACCGACAGTTTCCGATATTAGGTCAACGGTATAGTCTGGAGAATATTTGCTATCTCATAGCATGATGTGTGTCTCTATAGAAATCTTCAGAAATCGGATCAGCAATTCTCTGGCCGACTCTATGTCACGTGAAGGCCAAACCTGACCGTGTAGTAACCCGCCTTGTATCTGTTCACCACCGCCGGCGGCTTCTCTCGTTCGTAGGCCAACGGTGAGCCCCGTGGTACACGCCGACGTGGAAACAATACCTTCCATGCTCCCCGTTTCCCGAAGACCGTTCGGAGTGTCCTTGGTCGTCTGAGGCGACTCTGGCCGGTCACTTGTCATCGCCAGACACCCCGCCGTACCACCCGCTCGGCCGCCCATCTTATTTTTGGATCTGCCCTGCCTCAGCGAGTTCGTTCAATTTGCTCAGGGCGGTCCGACACACGATTCTGAGTTCGCTCGCTACCTTGGTACCAGTCCGGTCTCAACGTCGGGTAAACAGCGTGAGCATGCCCGTAAGAGTGAGCTATCTCGGTGTAACTATCAATATCGGATCAGCCACAGTCGGCGCGTTATTGATGACGTCGGGACTCGTGATACGATAGGACCTCTTTCGGATGGCCCAACTTGAGGTCAGGTGAACGGAGTGTGCAGGATTTGAACGTAGGTTAACAGGACTGTATAGAAGATATAGAGGACGCTGAAAAACACGAATCCGGGATAGAGAAGTTCTTTCAGCGACGGGATTGATAAAAATGGGTACTTTGGGGGCCTGACATCTGGTTCAGGTAAATCGTCTGAGAGGTAGTCAGGGATGTTCTTCGCGTGTTCGTTACCAACTACGGCGACAACTCGGCCACCTTCCCGAGCTGCTTCGGTGATCTGCTCAGCGATCATCTCATCTCGACCGCCCTCTGACCTTCGAGATTCGTGGACGCGGAGAACGAGAAGTGGTAGGAGTGAACTGACAAACAACCAACCGGAACCCTGCAAGACTCTGCCATCTATTCCCACGTAGAGCGAGTAGGTCAGAATAACAAAAAAGAGGCCGACTGCGAACATCTGCACAAGTAGGTGGGAGTTTTGTAGTATGTCGAGGTCAGTTTCTCTGGTGTACTCGGTTTCAGCCCCTTGTGCATCAGCGAGGTCTCCGAGGATGGAGTGGTCAAGGTAAATTTGGCGGGCAAATAGATATTGGAAGATGAGCATTATCCAACCGTACCATTGCTGTGTAAGGCTATATTCGGCTTCATCAGCTTGCCCCTCAAGAATGAGATGATCTACGCCTTCAACGAGGATTTCACGTTCTTCCTCAAGATCAGCGTTCGAGGTGTGTATCTCTCCCTTTATTATGATCTCTGCTCTTGTATCACTCATTACCAGAGGTGATTCATTAATGCACATTAATATTACCGTGAGCAGACCTTAGTGGAATAGTAGTTTACCAAAGGCGTTAACAGAGCGACCTTCTGTAAAAATTGTTTTTTGCCCTGATAAGCAGGTCCGCATCGCTTACTTAGCATCTCAGCAGAGCCAAAAAAGAGTACCATTCACAGAGCAAAATTGAATAAAATGAATCCTATGAGAGCAACGATGACACCGATAATGAGTGTGGCTTGGACGACGGCTACAACGGCTTTGCCGGTGTTCATAGACCCATCGCCTGTAAGCGATTGATATCCGTTCACTCCCTCTTCAATTACGTTAGCAATCTCCTCTAATTCTGAACCATTATGACTGTTCCCGCCTGCGCGCTCATCATCACCCGTAGGGCCGCCTGTTCCGTAATTTGATTTTCGTTTGTGAATGAATCTGACAGGCGCATCGTCTGGGTTCATTCCCATCCCAGCCTGATTCTCGTAGTCGTTCTTTAATCTCCGCCACCCATCCATATCATCAATACCGCAGGCAAGAGCAATGACATGAGAATACTCTTTCTGATATTCCTCAATCTGTCCGCGTAATTTCTTGCCCTGACTGTTCGAGAAATCGCGTTTCATCTCAACCCCGATCTCCCCATTAACAACGACATCTCCGTTGACATTACCGTGTTCGCGTTCGACTACAATTTCATCATTCGCACCGATCATGCTGTTACTTGAGTTTAGCTGGTGATCAAGATGAGCCTGTAATTCGTTTTGGAACTTTGACTCATGATCGTGGGCCTCTGATGGCGTCCAATCTTCAATCGCTGAGGCAACTTTGCGTGCTAATTGTTGATTTGTCCCTAATGACATCTTTCTGCCCTTATGAGAACATACACACAGACATTACTTATTATTGTATGTGAATATCTTTGTGCCCGTCATTATAGTTCTGTCAATTATTATTTACAAAGATGATTGGCCACAATCAAGCAGCCATATATGACCATCGCAAAATTCGAGATCGATTCTCGGCCTAACTCTGTGTCACGCACACAAGTCGCCTGACCGTGTTCTAACCGACCCGGGCGTCATTCGGCGTCGCTGGGGCGTTCTATCGCAACGAGAGCCCACGCGAGGGTGCCGGCGATCAACCTCGAACCGGAAGCTTGTCCGAATACAGCTCCTTTGCACAGACCGCATCACGGCTCGCCCGCAACCCCGCTACCGAATCAAATGTTGGCGGCAATCCCGTCCGCGAGACGGATTCAAATGGCCTTGTTGGAGAGTACCTGAATGCGAATATTGATGTATGAGGCCCTCTAAGGTAGTAATACAGTCATTCGGCGGTTTCAAAAAGTGAGTGGACTCGCGGGGATTTGAACCCCGGGCCTCTTCCTTGCGAAGGAAGCGATCTGCCGCTGATCTACGAGCCCGCACCCGAAACCACTCGCCGTTCGTATTTGTACCTTACCTTTCGACGACCCGCACGAGAGAGGTTCGCAGGCGAGTATCCGACACGGGACGAGCCCCGCCGGTACCGACGGGATTAGGTAACCGTCGCACCGAGTTGCACCTGAAACGGAGCGGTGTCGAACGGTCGGTGCCGAATTAAAACCAGATTAACGTTTTTGAGACGCATCCCATATTCGTTACACTTTTGCGTACGGGCGGCGCAGATCGGAGTATGGCAGAAGCGACGGCGACGACGGACCCCGATCCGGCCGCGATCGCGGCCCTGAAACACGTCGGGCTCGTCGGCGGCCTGACCGAGACGAAGGTGTCGTGTGCGGCCCTCGGGGACCGGCTCGACGCCTCGACACAGACCGCCTCTCGGCGGCTCCAGACGCTCGAATCCGCGGGCTACGTCGAACGCGACGTGGTCGGCGACGGTCAGTGGGTGCGTATCACGGACGCGGGCGAGGCGGCCCTCCGCGCCGAGTACGCCGACTACCGCCGGCTGTTCGAGACCGACATCGAACTCGTCCTCCGCGGCGCCGTCACCGGCGGGATGGGCGAGGGACGTCACTACATCACCCTGCCCGGCTACGCCGAGCAGTTCCGGGCGCGGCTCGGCTACGAGCCGTTCCCGGGGACGCTCAACGTCGACCTGAGCGAGGAGAGCATCCGGCGCCGCGGCGAGATGGCCGGAATCGACGCGGTCCCCATCGATGCGTGGGAGGACGAGGACCGCACCTACGGCGCGGCCTCGTGCTACGGAGTCACCCTCGTCGCCGGCGACGAGCGCTACGAGGAGGTCCACGCGATCGTCCCCGACCGCACCCACCACGACGACGACCAGCTCGAGCTCATCGCGCCCGACCGGCTTCGCGACGCCCTCGCGCTCGCCGACGGCGACGAGGTCGAAGTGCGCGTAACCACGGCGAGCCGGGCGGACGACCCCGACGACGAGGAGACCGAGCGCGACGCCCCCGGGACGGAGGTGGCCTGATGCGCGCCGACGTCGACGCCGACGCGGAGGTCGCCCCCGAGGCCGAGACCGGGACGCCCGCCGACGCGAGTGAGTCCGTCGAGCGCGCGCTCGACGCGTTCCGCGCCGGCGAACCCGTCTGCGTCCACGACTTCGCCGACCGCGAGGGCGAGACCGACATCGTCTACCCGGCCGGCGCCGTCGACGAGGCGGCCGTCGCGCACATGCGCAACGACGCCGGCGGGCTGATCTGCGTGGCGGTCGGGGACCCCGTCGCCGACGCGTTCGGGCTCCCGTTCCTCGCGGACGCCCTCGACCACCCCGCGGTCGACGACGACCCCGACTACGACGACCGCTCCTCGTTCTCGCTGCCCGTGAACCACCGCGAGACGTTCACCGGCATCACCGACGAGGACCGCGCTCGGACCATCGTCGAACTGGCGGGCGCGGCCGCCGCAGTCGACGACGATCCCGCGGAGTACGGCCCCGAGGACTTCGCGGCGGAGTTCCGCGCGCCCGGCCACGTCCACGTGCTCCGGGGCGACCGCGACGGCCTCGCCGGCCGGACCGGTCACACCGAGCTCGGGCTCGCGATGACGGAAGCCGTCGGCGCTGCCCCCGCCGCCGTGGTCTGCGAGATGCTCGACGACGAGACCGGTGCCGCACTGACGCCTGCGGACGCCGAGGTGTACGCCCGCCGGCGCGGCATCCCCTACGTCGAGGGCGCGGCGCTCGTCGAGGCGCTTAAATAACCGAACGCGGTGCCGTCGGCGCGCGCCGCCGAACGGCCGCCGGAGGCGGCCGTGAGGGGCGCGTGCGAGGGACGCGGCGACCGAAGGGAGCCGCGAGGCTGGGGAGGCGTGAGGTGCGGTTGCGGTGCGGGCGCGGTGCGGTCGGTGGGACTCAAAGGGGCAGCCGCGAGGACGGCGCAGGCGACGTAAGCACCGCAAGGAGCGAGTGTAACGAGCGACTGAGGAGCGAAGCGAGCGTGCGCCGTCCTCGCGGCTGGGGCTTTGGAGGTGTTCTCTGTCACAGCGACTGTGACGACGTATAGCCGAGCGGTTGGGGCTTTGAAGTCGTTCGTCGCAGCGCCATCGATCGTTTATAAATATTCGACGGCAACATCCGGATTCATTTATAAATGTCTGCTTCCCGACCAGAGACTCCGTGATCGGCCGAGTACCGACCGCAACCCCCTTACCCCGTCCGGGCCCGCCTTCGGGTATGCAACCGACAGGGCACCTGCGCGGCGACGCGGTCCGCGTC
>NZ_JAWOBM010000044.1:0-50806 GCF_046498025.1 Halorubrum sp. | reverse complement strand
ATAAGCAAGCGCATTCTATCGGCTGATTCGGGATTTAGATGGAGAACATAACGCAGTTCCCGCGATGACTACAATCTCTGGGCCTTGTTTAGACGCCAGCGTTCAGCGGTGTGCCCCCTCGATCGCGCGTTCAATGTTTCGCACCGCTGATTTCATGACAAGTTCGCGGAATTGACCGAACCACGTTCTCGCCCACAGCGTCTCACCGTATCGCTGTCGTAAGCCGAAAAACACCGATTCAGCGTCCGAACGCTGGTTATACGCCCGGTCGTGGATGAGTAAGTTTCTCGCCCATCCTCGGAAACCGGGGCCGTGTTGCGGAATCTGCGGTGTGATACTTTCAGCACGCAACTTCGTCCGAAGTGCATCCCAGTCGTATCCTTTATCAGCCGCTACAGCCGTCAGCTCGTCGAGATTCCGCACCAACACCTGCCAGCCGACCTGTATCGTGCGGTTGTTTCATCGAACAGTGTATGTCCAGAATCGAACTCGTTTCACAATCGATGAACAGCGTGGTCTTCACCGACTCAAACGTGTAATCCGTCCGTTTCGCGTAATCCGTCCGTTTCGCGTAATGCTGGCTCGCTTGGACGCGATGCACGCCGGTTGCGTCGATTGCCTGAACATCTCCGAGTTCGTATAGTTCGATCGAACCGTCGAGGGTCGCTCGCCACCGCTTCATCGGAATCGCTTGCTTCCGCGCACAAACGGTTGAGAAGTGAGGGAGTGTCTCGACCCTCAACCCAATCAATTCCACGACTCTCGGCATTTCTCGCAGAATATCCCTCAGCTTCCGGTAATCGTGGTCGAGATACTCTTTGAAGCCTTGTACAGCAAGAATCATCCAGTCGGCATACCCCCCTTTCCGGGGTCGGTATGCTGGAGCTGGCTCGCCAGCGACGGCTTTTTTTGAGAGCGATACAACCATCTTTGCGAAGCGGGAGATCTTGGTTTGCACACCCAATCCATCCCGCTTCACTTCTTAGTAGATTTGGTACTTTTCCGGAGCTACTAGCAAGACGACACTAGTTACACATCATTCAGACTGAGCGACTCTCCTCGTCTAAACAAGGCCCAATCGCTGTATCCAGCGTCCCTGTTCTGTCGGGTACCAAGGGGTTCAACGGAGCCAAATCCTCGTCCTCGGTTCTCCAGCGAACCCCCGCAAAGCCCCAGCCGGCGCGTCGCGCCTCTGGCAGTCGGGCGAAGCCCGACGACCTCGCACGCGCTCTCGCCGGCGGGTCCGCCGCCGGCTGTCAGAGGGACCGAAGGTCCCTCGCCACTCGCGCTCACGGGGCGCTCGCAGGCGCGCGCCACCGCGCGACAAGTTACACGGGCTATCGAGATCGCGGCGTTCACTCGGAGTCGTCGTCCCGTCCGGTCACCTTCCGAATGCAGGAGGAACCGAACGGCCCGAGCTCGCCGGCGTCGAGCTTCACGAAGTGGCCGGTCGTGATACCGGTGCCGCACCGGCGACACTCGAACTCGCCCTCGCGCCGGGTCACCTGACTCTCGTAGTTGACGTAGGTGCCGTTGCGTCGAACCCGGAGACGGGCGTCCTCGCGCTCGATGACGCCGCGCTTCTCGGCGGCGTCGAGGATATCGCGGGTGAGCGACGGGCTCGTCGTCACCGTCTCGATCCGGTCCATCGCGGCCGGCAGCGACAGCTCCTCGCGTTCGAGGTGCGCGAGCAGCTCGACGCCGAGCTCCAGCTTCTCCTCCCGGGACGCCGGCTCGTTCACGCCCGGCGAAACGATTCGGACCCTCTTAAGTCGGCCGGGAGGACCCGGCGGTGAGAGCCCGATCGAAGCGCCCTCGATGTAGTAAGACAGTTACCACGCGGGGCGCTGGAGTCCGTATGGACGTACTGGAGGTCGCGGCGCGGGCGACCGAGACGGGACCGGTTTGTGACCCCTGTCTCGGTCGGCTCGTCGCCGACCGGAGCTTCGGGCTGACGAACGACGAGCGCGGGTCGGCGCTGCGGGTCACGCTCGCGCTACGCGACGACGAGGACCACGAGCCGGTCGACACCGCGGACTGCTGGGTCTGTGAGGGCCGCTGCGCCGAGTTCGACGAGTGGGCCGAGCGCGCCGCCGAGGCGGTCGAGGGGATCGAGTTCGCCACGTACAACGTCGGCACCCGTCCCCCGCCGCTTATCGAGGAGAACGAGGCGCTGCTCCGCGCGGACGCCGGCCTCGACGAGGAGGCGGGCGAGCCGTTCAAATCGGAGTTCAACCGCGAGGTCGGCAAGCGGTTCGGCCGGCTCACGGGCGCGGAGGTCTCCTTCGACCGGCCCGACGTGCAGTTCACGATCGACCTCGCCGAGGACGAGGTCGACGCGAAGGTGAACTCCACGTTCGTGTACGGTCGGTATCGAAAGCTGGAGCGCGACATCCCCCAGACCGAGTGGCCCTGCCGCGAGTGCAAGGGGTCCGGTCGGCAGGGCGCCGACCCCTGCGACCACTGCGGCGGTTCCGGCTACCTCTACGACGACAGCGTCGAGGAGTACACCGCGCCGATCGTCGAGGACGTGATGGACGGGACGGAGGCGACGTTCCACGGCGCGGGCCGCGAGGACGTCGACGCGCTGATGCTCGGCACCGGCCGCCCGTTCGTGATCGAGATCGAGGAGCCGCGCCGCCGCCGCGTCGACGTCGAGCGGCTGGAGGCCGACATCAACGCCTTCGCCGGCGGCGCCGTCGAGGTTGAAGGGCTCCGGCTCGCGAGCTACGACATGGTCGAGCGCGTGAAAGAGCTGGAGGCCGCGAAGCGCTACCGGGCGCGGGTGGAGTTCGACGCCGACGTCGACGCCGACGCCCTCGCGGCCGCGGTCGACGAACTGGAGGGGGCGACCGTCGAGCAGTACACCCCGAATCGGGTGGACCACCGGCGCGCGAGCCTCACCCGCGAGCGCGACGTGTACGAGGCGACCGCCGAGCCGGAGGACCCGCGCCACGCCACCGTCGAGATCCACGGGGCCGGCGGGCTCTACATCAAGGAGCTGATCTCCGGCGACGAGGGGCGGACCGAGCCGAGCCTCGCCGGGCTGCTCGGCGTGGGCGCGACCGTCACCGCGCTCGACGTCGTCGCCGTCGAGGGCGAGGACAAGCCGTTCGAGCGCGAGGAGTTCTTCCGGGACTGACGCGGTGCGTTGCGGGCGCAGGAGTGGCAGACGCGGGAGCGGCGGGTCACCGCAGTCGCGTGGCGTCTGAACCGCCGCGGTAGCGACTCTTCTCACGGAGTGGCCCGGACCAAGGGGATTTATCTGACGTGCGTCTGACGTGGGGGTATGTACGGGAGCGACGCGAACGAGGCGAGCGCCGAGGCGCCGACGGTCGGCGACCGAATCGGCGAACCCGTCATCGCGCCGGCCGTCAGGGAGGCGGCCGCGTCGACGGCGACGGCGGCGCACGCCCGGCTGAAGGGACGCGACCGCGCGGCGCGGCCGGACCGCGTGTCCTCGATCCTCGTGGCCGTGGGCGCCGGTCCCCACACCGGGGCGACCGTCGACGTGGCCCGGGAGATCGCCGATGCGACCGACGCGTGGCTCGAGCTGTTCCACGTCGTCCCCTCCGACGAGGCGCTCGTGGACGGGGACGCGACGGCGGCCGCCGCCGACGATGCCGACGCCAACGAGTACGAAGCGGCCGGCGACCGCCTCCTCTCGGCCGCTCGCGAGCGCCTCGGCGACTTCGATCGGGTCGACCGCTGGCTCGTCGAGGACCGCACCGCCGCGGGCGCGATCGTCGAGCAGTCGCCGTACTACGACCTCGTGGTCGTCGGCGCCCCGACCACCGGTACCGTCGGCCGGTTCGTGTTCGGCTCCACGACCGATACCGTGATCGACGACGCCGAGGTCCCCGTGGTCGTCGTGGAGGCGCAGGGAGAGACGTCGCTCGGCGTCATCTAACCCGCTTCGCGTCGAACGGCTCGCCGCGAGGTCGACCGACTCGCGTAGCGCCGGGTAACCCACACCTGACGCCCCGCGTTATCGGAGCGTCCAGACGGTCAGCGCTGAAGCGACCCGAGAGCCTCCCGTGCGATCGGGTGACACCGCGGCGACAGGGTTAAATCGGTGTACAGACTTGTACATCACAACGCGAAGTAATACATTGGTGAACACTATGGATATCAACGACACGGTCGAGCGCGTGACGGACGGGACGGATCTGACTGTCGAGGAGTCGCGCGAGGCCGCGCGGCTGGTGTTCGAGGAGGCCACCGAGGCGCAGATCGGCGCCCTCCTCGCCGCCCTCCGGGCGAAGGGCGAGACGGAGGCCGAGATCGCCGGCTTCGCGCAGGGGATGCGCGACGCCGCCCGGACGATCGAGCCGGCCCGCGAGCCCCTCGTCGACACCTGCGGAACGGGCGGCGACGACTACGACACGATCAACGTCTCGACGACGGCCGCGATCGTCGCCGCGGGCGCGGGCGTCCCGATCGCCAAGCACGGCAACTACTCCGTCTCCTCCTCGTCGGGCAGCGCCGACGTGCTGGAGGCCGCGGGGGCCGACGTCGAGGCCGAGCCGCCGGCGGTCGAGACCGCGATCGAGGACGACGGGATCGGTTTCATGCTCGCGCCGGTGTTCCACCCGGCGATGAAGGCCGTCATCGGCCCGCGCAAGGAGCTCGGGATGCGGACGATCTTCAACGTGCTCGGCCCGCTCACCAACCCCGCGGG
This sequence comes from Halorubrum sp., assembly GCF_046498025.1. Classification (NCBI taxonomy): domain Archaea; kingdom Methanobacteriati; phylum Methanobacteriota; class Halobacteria; order Halobacteriales; family Haloferacaceae; genus Halorubrum; species Halorubrum sp. The sequence continues at coordinate 46,125 of NZ_JAWOBM010000044.1, read as the reverse complement.
CGCCGACGCCCAAGTGCTCGGCGTGTACGACCCCGAGCTGGTGGGGACGATCGCCCGGTCGCTGGCGCACATGCCCGTCGAACACGCGCTGGTGGTCCACGGCGCGGGCATGGACGAGATCGGAATCCACGACGAGACGGTGGTCGCGGAGGTCGACGGCGACGAGGTGACAGAGTTCACGCTCGCGCCCGAGGACATCGGACTCGACCGCGCCCCGATCGAGGCCGTCGCGGGCGGGACCCCCGAGGAGAACGCGGCCGACCTGCGGGGGATCGTCGACGGCTCCGTCACCGGTCCGAAGCGCGACCTGATCCTCGCAAACGCCGGGGCGGCGATCTACGTCGCCGGCGAGGCCGACACGCTCGCGGCGGGCGTCGAGCGCGCTGCCCAGGCGATCGACTCCGGCGCGGCCGCCGAGAAGTTCGCGGCGCTGTGCGGGGCCGGGGAGGCCCCGAAAACGGAGACCACCGCGGGCCCGGAGGACGACGACTGATGGCCCGGGTGAAGATCTGCGGGCTCACGCGGGGCGCGGACCTCCGAGCCGCGATCGACGCCGGCGCCGACGCGGTCGGCGTGATCTCCGAGGTGCCGGTCGACTCCGACCGCGAGGTCGACCCCGCGACGGCGGCCGAGTTGCTCGCGGACGTTCCGCCGTTCGTCACCGCGACGCTCGTCACCATGCCCGACTCCGCCGAGCGCGCGGTCGAGCTGATCCGGACGATCGGCCCCGACGCGCTCCAGCTCCACGGGGAGTGGACCGCCGACGAGATCCGGTATATCCGGGCCGAGACCGAACGGAAGGTCCTGCTCGCGATCGACGCCGACGACCCGGTCCGCGCCGAGGAGTTCGACGCGGTCGCCGACGCGCTCGTGATCGACTCGACCGACGACTCGGGCGCCGGCGGCACCGGCGAGACCCACGACTGGGCGACGACGGGCGACCTCGCGTCCCGGCTCACGTCGCCGGTCGTGCTCGCGGGCGGCCTCACGGCCGACAACGTCGCCGAGGCGGTCCGCGTCGCCGACCCGTACGCCGTCGACGTCGCCTCCGGCGTCGAGCTGGCCGAGGGGCGGAAGGACCACAACGCGGTGGCCCGCTTCGTCGCCAACGCGGGGCGGGAGGTGGAACTCGTATGAGCCGCGAGGGCCACCCGCTCGACCGCTCGAAGGGCGAGTTCGTTGGGCTCGCCGCCGACGCCGAGCGGCCGGTCGTCGTTCGGGCGGCCGCGACGCTCGACGCCGACGTGACCCCGCTCGCGGCGTACGCGACCCTCGTCGGCGAGGGCCCCTACGGCTTCCTCCTGGAGTCCGGCGAGAAGGTCGCCTCCAGCGACCCGGACGGCGCGTTCACGTCGGGCGGGAAGGCCGACCGGCACGCCCGCTACTCGTTCGTCGGCTACGACCCCGAGGCGATCGTCTCCGTCCACCCCGACCGCACCGACGTGACCCGGCTCGGACCGGCGGCGGAGTTCGTCGGTGACGGGTCGGGCGGTGCGTCGGGGGCCGCGCGCGACCTCGGCCCCGAGGCGGGCGACGCGGTCGACCGGATCCGCGCGGCGTTCCCCGACGTGAGCCTGCGCGGCTTCCCCGACACCGACCGGCAGATCCTCTCGGGCGGGTTCGTCGGCTTCCTCGCGTACGAGGCCGTCTACGACCTCTGGTTAGAGGAGGTGGGCGTCGAGCGCCCCGAGACGGAGTTCCCCGACGCCGAGTTCGCGCTCACGACCCGCACGGTCGTCTTCGACGAGAAGGAGGGGAGCGCCGAGCTCGTCTTCACGCCCGTGATCGGCGTCGACGACGACCCCGCGGCCGTCTACGACGACCTCGTCGCCGAGGCGGAGCGGGTCGGCGCCGAGCTGCGCGAGGCCGCGCCGCCGGAGCCCGACGGGATCCGCGTGGCGTCGGAGTCGGCCGGTCCCCGTGAGGAATACGAGGAGGCGGTCCGGACCGCGAAGCGCTACGTCCTCGACGGCGACATCTACCAGGGCGTGATCTCGCGAAGCCGCGAGCTCCGCGGCGAAGTGGACTCGCTGGGGCTGTACGCGGCGCTGCGCGAGGTGAACCCCTCGCCGTACATGTACGTGCTGCGCCACGACGACCGCAGCATCGTCGGGGCGAGCCCCGAGACCCTCGTCTCGGTGCAGGGCGACCGGATCGTCTCGAACCCGATCGCGGGCACCTGTCCCCGCGGGACCAGCCCGGTCGAGGACCGCCGGCTCGCCGGCGAGATGCTCGCCGACGCCAAGGAGCGCGCCGAGCACACGATGCTCGTCGACCTCGCGCGCAACGACGTCCGGCGCGTCTCGGAGGCGGGGTCGGTCCGCGTCGAGGAGTTCATGAACGTGCTGAAGTACAGCCACGTCCAGCACATCGAGTCGACCGTCACGGGGACGATGGCGGCCGACGCCGACGCCTTCGACGCGACGCGCGCGACGTTCCCCGCCGGCACGCTCACGGGCGCGCCGAAGGTGCGCGCGATGGAGATAATCGAGGAGCTGGAGACCACTCCCCGGGAGGCGTACGGCGGCGGCGTCGGCTACTACGCGTGGACCGGCGACGCCGACTTCGCCATCGTGATCCGGACCGCGACGCTCGACGAGTCGCCGGCCGACGCGCGCGACGCCGACGAGACCGCGGTGACCGTCCGGGCCGGCGCGGGGCTCGTCGCCGACTCCGACCCGGCGGCCGAGTACGAGGAGACCGAACAGAAGATGGACGGCGTGTTGACCGCGATCGACCGGATTCGGGAGGGCGACGACGCGGGCGCCGACGGCACCGGTAGCGACGGCGGCGACGACGCGGGCGCCGACGGCGGCGACGACGCGGGCGCCGACGGCGACGACGCGGGCGACGACCCCCTCCCCGCGGGCACGGAGGCCGACCGATGAAGGTCGTCGTCGTCGACAACTTCGACTCGTTCACGTACAACCTCGTCGAGTACGTCTCCGACCAGACGCTCGACGGCGAGACCGCAGCGGGCGACGAGGGCGACGCCGAGCGCGGCGACCCGGAGCCGATCGACGTGGAAGTGTTTAAGAACACCGCGTCGCTCGCGGAGATCCGGAACGCCGACCCGGACGCGATCCTCATCAGCCCCGGGCCCGGTCACCCGAAGACCGAGCGCGACGTGGGCGTGACGATGGACGTGCTGCGCGACCTCTCGCGGACGGTCCCGACGCTCGGCGTCTGTCTCGGCCTCGAGGCGGCCGTGTACGAGTACGGCGGCGCGGTCGGCCACGCGCCGGAGCCGATCCACGGCAAGGCGTTCCCCGTCGACCACGACGGCGAGGGGGTGTTCGCCGGACTCGCCCAGGGGTTCCGCGCGGGCCGGTACCACTCGCTGGCCGCCACCGAGGTCCCGGACGTCTTCGACGTGACGGCCACGACCGACCACGACGGCGACGAGATCGTGATGGGGATCCGCCACCGCGAACACCCGATCGAGGCCGTGCAGTTCCACCCCGAGAGCGTGTTGACCGCGTCCGGCCACGACCTGATCCGGAACTTCCTCGTCTCCGTTTAACAGGGACTCCGCAGCGATCGCGGCGGCCGGACGCTACTCCGATTCCTCCTCCGTCGCCGACCCCTCCTCCGCCGACCCCTCCTCAGTCGACTCCTGACCGCCGTCGTCGCTGTCTTCCGTTTTCACCTCCTCGCCGGTCTCGTCCACGCCGCGTCCGGCGAGCCCGACGAGGTGGCCGACCTCGGGGAGGACGATCTCGTCGACGCCGAGTCGAACCGCGTTCTCGGAGCCGGGAAGGCAGAAGACGGGCGTCGCGGAGGCGATGCCGGCGGTCGCCCGCGACCCGACGGTCCGCGTGCCGACCTCTTCCTGCGAGAGCCGGCGGAACAGCTCGCCGAAGCCGGGGAGCTTCTTCGAGAAGAGGCGGTCGACCGCTTCCGGCGTCACGTCGTCCGGCGTCACGCCCGTTCCGCCCGTGGTCACGACGACGTCGGTGTCCCTGCGGCGGGCCAGCCGGTCGACGGTCCCCTGCACGCTGTCGTACTCGTCGGGGACCAGCTCGCGCACGGCCACCTCGTGGCCGGCGTCCTCGAACGCGGCGGCGACGTGATCGCCGGAGGGGTCCTCGTCAAGCGACCGCGACGACGACACCGTCACGATCGCGACCGCGACCGACTCGGCGTCGTGGTGGTGATGTTCGTGCCCGTCGTCGTGGTGGTGATGTTCGTGCCCGTCGTCGTGGTCGCCGTCGTCACTCATGGGCCCACGTTTCTCGTCGACGATGAAAACACCTCCCCGACGCGGCGGTCGGTCGGTCCACGCCACCGGCTCCGAACGGTGGGCGCCGGGTTAAGGCCAGTCGTCGCGCGACGGCTCCTCCGACGCGTCCGCCTCGTCCGGCTCGTCGCTCGCGAGGGTCCAGCCGGCGGCCTCCGCCGCGTCCTCGACGTGGAGGAACTCCCAGCCGGTGGCCTCGGCGACCGCCTCGTCGTCGCCGTCGACGCCGACGTACACGTGTCGGTCCGTATCGAACTGGCTAGCGATGTTCTCTAAGCTCTCCTCGACGCCGCGCGGCCCCGAGAAGAAATCCTGACGCACGCGGTGTTTGCGGGTGAAGTTGGTGACCACGTAGGTCGGTTTCTCGCTGACGACGCCGACGTACTCCGTCCACTGCCGGGCGTTGTTGAACACGTCGTTGGGGTCCGCGAGGGCCTTCAGCGCCTCGAGCTCGAACGCGAGCGTCATGTCGGTAGATCCGCCACTGTCCATGGATCTGTGTTCGCGCGGCGAGCGAAAACAACTTCGCTTCCGGGGTGGCGGTCGACTCGGTGGTACCGAACGTCGGCGGGACCGCTCGTCCGGCCGCTCAGCGCGTGCGAACCTGGTAGTAGTCGGTGAACTTCACGAAGTCCCCGTCCTCGAGGCCGTCGATCTCCGGTGCGGTTCGCGGTCGGCCGGCGAGTTCCCTGACGGCGACCTGCGCGTCCTCGTCGAGCTCGTCGTAGTGACGGACACGCGCGCCCGGCGGGATCCAGCCGGTGCGGCGGACGCGAAGTCGTCGTCCCGTTTCTCTGAGTGCCATGTGGTAACACACACCATAATTCATGATAAATGTTACGTCGATTCCGAGCGCGTGAAGAACTTCAGAACGGCCTACAGGTCGGTCACTCCGTCGAACGCGCCAGCGTCACCGTCACGGCGGTGCCGCGAGGGTCCGCCGCCTCGACCGTCGCCGACCCGCCGGACTGCTCGACGACCCAGTAGACGAGCCACAGACCGAGTCCGCTCCCGTGGTACAGCGCGTCCACGGCGCGGCCCGTCTCGAGCACGTCGCGGTTCATGTCGCTCAGCCCGGGGCCGTCGTCGGCGATCCGCACCCTCACCGCGTCCGCGGTCGCCTCGACGTCGACGTCGACGGCCGGTCGGTCCCGGTCGTGGTGGACGACGGCGTTCCGGATCAGCTCCGCCAGCGCGCGGTCCAGCCACGCGGTCGCCGAGGCGACGGCTTCTCCCTCTCCGGGCGTCGACGCCGCGATCCGCGCGTTCGGGAACTCGGCGGCGAGCAACGAGGCGGTCTCGTCGATCGATCGGCCGACGTCGATCCGTTCCACCTCGGGCGCGTCGCTCAAGATCTCGGTGACGTGGTGGGCCTTCTCGCTCGTCGTCAGGAGGTCGTCCGCCCGCGAGACGACGTACGCCGCCAACCTCGCGGCGTCGTCGCGGTCGAAATCGGAGTCGTCGTCTGACGACCCCTCGGCGATCTGCTTCGCGCGGCCCCGGATCACCGTCAGCGCGTTCCGGAGGTTGTGTTGTAACACCCGGTCCACGACGCTGAGCTGGCGCGCCCGGTTCTCGCTGTCGGTCACGTCCCGCAGGACGCCGACCACGCCGTCGACGCCGTCGCCGTCGGGCTCCTCCAGGGGGTAGTACCGGACGTCGAAGGTCCGCGTTCCCCGGACGGGGTGCGTCCGTTTCGTCCGGTACTCCACGGGCCGGCCCCGGAGCGCGCGAGCGACGTGACGGTCCACCTCGGGGTACCGCTCGTCGTCGACGACGTCGGCGAGCGAGAGGTCGCGCACGTCCTCCGCCTCGATCCCGTGATACGCCCGGTACTGAGGGTTCGCGAACAGGAACCGGCCGTCGCGGTCGACCGCGGCGATGAGGTCGGTCGCGCCGTTGACGGCGCGCTCGTAGCGCTCGAGCTCCGCCTCGCGGCGCTTCATCTCGGTCACGTTCCGGCAGATCGCGAGCGTCCCGGCCAGCTCGCCGTCGGCGTCGTAGTAGGGGTACCGCCGCGTGTCGAACGACGCCGCGCGGTCGCTGCGCTCGAACGTCGGCGTGACCTCGTATTCGGCCGGCTCCTCCGTTCGCATCACCTCCCGCCGGTGAGCGGCGATTTCGGCCGCCGTCTCGGGGTCCATGAACGCGAACTCGTCGGTGCCGTACAGCTCCTCCGCGGGCACGCCGGCGAACTCGGTCACCGCCTCGTTACAGAGCTCGAACTCCCCGTCGCGGTTCTGGACGAGGATCGGGTCGGCGAGCGCCTCGACGGCGTCGCGGTACTGTTTCAGCCGCCTCGTTGCCTCCCGCTTCTCCGTCACGTCGGTCTGGATCGCGACGAACCGGGAGACGTCGCCCTCCTCGTCGAACACCGGCGCGATCGTCTGGTGGGCGTGGTACAGCTCGCCGTCGCGGCGTCGGTCGACGAGCTCCTCTTTCCAGACGTCGCCGGACTCGATCGTCTCCCACAGCGCCGCGAAGTACTCGTCGGGCATCTCACCGGCGTTGAGTATCGCCGGCGTCTCGCCTATCGCGTCGGCGGGTTCGTACCCCGTGCTGTCGGTGAACGCCGGATTGACGTACTCGATCGTCCCGTCCGCGTCGGTGATGTAGATGGCGTGGCCGGCGTGCTCGACGGCGTTCCGAAAGGTCCGCAGGTCGCGCGCGGCCGCCTCCTCGACCCCGCCCCGGAACACGCCCGTGTAGACCGACTCGTCCGACGACCGGTGTTCGTGGAACCGAACCGAGAAGGAAACCGTTCGGCCGTCGGCGTGCCGCAGGGGGCAGGCGAAGCCGTCGGGGTCGCACAGCTCCGCGGCGCCGGACAGTCGACGCGAGAGCGCGTGGGCGCGCTCGGCGGAGCGCTCCGCCGGGATCAGCTCCGCGAGCCGTCTGTCGCGAAGCGCCGCGGGGTCGTAGCCGAGGGCCGGCTCGACCGCCGGGTTCGCGTAGACGACGACGCCGTCGGCGTCGAGGGAGACGACCGGGTCCGAGCACCCCGCCACGAACGAGGCGAAGAAGTCGTCTCCGGGCGGCGACGAGCGGTCGACAGACGGTTCGTGAGACATCGATGGCGCGAGGATACGACTGACGGACGTGAAAAGCTACTGGCTTGCGCGCGGCGGATTCGGGGAACGGGACGGCGACGACGCTACTGTTCGGTCGTCGCGGCCAGGTCGTCGACGGAGAACCCGGGCTCCATGAGGAGGTCCGTCTGTTCGCTCACGTCGCGGCCCTCGCGCATGAGCTGTTTAAATGCAGACTGCGGCGAGAGGTCGCCGATGAGGACGCCGCCGACGACCTTGCCGTCCTTGAGGGCCACGCGGCGCCACTCGCCCTCTGCGGTGGTCGCCTCGACCGAGTCGTCGCCCAGCGTCGGGTGGCCGAACGAGAGGAACGGGAAGTCGAAGTGCGTGATCGAGTACGAGGAGACCCACTCGAACGGCTCGCTCCCGTACTCGATCATGTTGCGGGCGGCGATCGTTCCCTGCTCTTTCGCCGAGCCCCACGACCCGTTCTTCGCCCGCTCGCCGAGAACGAGGTCGTTGAAGGTGGTGATGTCGCCGGCCGCGAACACGTTGTCGACGTTGGTGCGCATGAACTCGTCGACGACGATGCCGTTCTCCGTCTCCAGCGGCGTGTCCTCGACGAGCTCGGTGTTGAAGTTCAGGCCGATGGCGACGCCGGCGAAGTCGCACTCGTAGCGCTCGCCGTTCGGGTCGACCGCGGCCTCGACGCGGCCCTCGTCGTCGACCTCGAAGTGATCGACGCCGGAGCCGAAGACGGGCTCGACGCCGCGCTCGCGCATCGCGTCGTGCATGATCTCCGCGCCCTCTTCCGAGAGCGCGTAGCGCCACCAGGTGTCGCCGCGCATCAGGTACTTCGCCTCGACGTCCTGCGCGCCGCAGATGGCCGCGAAGTCGATCCCGAGGAGGCCGGCCCCGACGATGACCGCCTTCTCGGCGCCCTCGACGCTCGCTTTGATCCGGCGGGCGTCCTGGAACGTCCAGAAGTGGTGGATCCCGTCCGCGTCGGCGTTCGCGACCGGCAGCTGCTGGGGGGTGCCGCCGATCGCGAGCAGCAGGGTGTCGTACTCGAACGTCTCGCCCTCGTGGGTGTGGACGGCGTCGTGTTCGATGTCGATGTCGACGACGACCGTGTTGAGCCGGAGGTCGACGTCGTGGTCGTCGTACCACCCCTCTTGGTGGATCGAGATCGGCGCCTCGGGGAGCTTCCCCTTGGCGTACTCTTTGATCAGGATCCGGTTGTAGAGGGACTCTCCCTCGTCGGTGAGAACCGTGATCTCGGCGTCAGGCGATTCCTCGCGGAGCGTCTCGGCCGCGGACGCACCCGCGATACCGTCCCCGATGATCACGTACGAATCGCTCATGTGCGGCCGTTCGGATTCGGGGTTAATGTGGGTTGCCATCCGCGTTGACAACCCTGATACTCGTGCGCTCGGGGTTATTCCCCTCCGTGATCGCCAGCACCGGCGGGGTCTGCGGGGAAGTCTCGCTCGCCGGCCTCGATCCGAGCGTCGAGCCAGTTCTCCGTGGGCGTCAGCGGACACTCGTAGGCGTGGTTGTACGCGCAGGTGGGGTTGTACGCGACGTTGAAATCGAGCGTCCACTCGCCGTCGACGCGGTCGCGATCGGGCGTGAGATCGAGGTACCGCCCCGCCCCGTACGTCTCCTCGCCGTTGGTCTCGTCGCGGAACGGTATCCAGAACCGGTCCGAGCCGTCAGTCGGACGGTACGCCTGCAGCGAGTGCGTGTCGCCGTCGAGCTCGAACCTGAACTCGCCCCACCTCCGGTACGTCTGCTCGCCGTCTGCGGTGGTTTCGACGGATATCGTCTCCTTCTCGTCGTGCTCGTGAAGCGGGAGCACGAACCGGTACGTCGGGTCGGGGTCGTAGTAGGAGAGCCCGTGGAACGCGTCGCCGCGCATCTCGATCGGCAACGGCGACCGCGCCGACTCCCGGAACTGTTCCTCCTTCGCGCGGCGCTCTCGTTCGATCCGTCGCGCCCAGTCGTCGGCATCGTTCGCGTTCATCCCACCGTAGTATTGTGTATACTACCCAATAACGGTTCCGTCGCGCGAAGCGACGGAGGATCGCCCTCTCGGCCGCGTCGGATCGGGGGACGAGACGCCACAGATTCAAGGCCGTCCCGGCCCTACGAGGCGTATGAAGATCCGGCAGAACATCCGCCACTGGGCCGCGAAAAAGGCGTTGACGACGCCGGTCGTCGGCGACGTCGCGAACGACAAACTGGTCGACCTCCACACGAGCATCTTCCTCAACAAGGCCGACGAGGAGCGGCGGGAGGAGCGGCGCGATCACCTCGACGACTTCTTCGACGCGACGATGGACGCGTACGTCGCGGCCTTGGAGGCCGGCTTCCCGGAGGCCGAGGCCCGCGAGATCACGCACGTCCAGGCCAACTTCGACTTCTTCAACCACGGCTGGACGGAGATGATGGAGATCCCGGCCGACGAGCTGGAGGAACACTACCGCCGCTACGAGGCGTTCTTCGCCGACCACGGGATCACGATCGACGACCCGCTGGGCGACTTCCGGCCGATCGAGGGCGTCGCCGACGCGCCGGAGACCCCGGAGCGACTGGAGACGCCCGAGTACGAGAACGCGCTCGCCGGCTTCGCCGACGACGTGTACGTCGAGACGGACGACGGCGAGACGGTCGTCGGCGGCGGGACCGAGGAGCCCGAGGACGTCGATCCGGCGGTCGCCCCAGGACTCGACGAGGACGAGGCGAGCGCGTAGCGAGGCGCAGCGAGCCCCGGCGAGGCGCAGCGAGTCCCGTAACGTCACTTCGGCTCCCCCGGACCGAGAGCCGACTACGTTTATACCTCGGCGGTGAGAGTGCCCGGCATGAACCGCGGTCAGTCGTTTCTCCTCCTCCTGATCGGCACGGTCGCGCTGTTGACGCTCTTTATCATCCTCCCGTTCGTCGAGTACGTCGTCGCGTCGGCGATCCTCGCGTACGTCCTCTATCCCTTCCACGTGCGACTCTCGAACGGGATCCAGGCGACGTTGGCGGGTCGCGTCCGGGGGTCGGTGTCGCGTCGCCTGAGCCGGATGCTGTCGGGCCTCTCGCTCGTCGTCGGGTCAATCGTCGCCGTCGTCATCCCGCTCGCGTACATCTCGTGGGTGTTCGTCCGTGACCTGACGGCGATCGCGCGGGGGAACACCGACATCGAGGTCGCGGCGATCGAGGCGCAGATCGCGTCGGTGACCGGCCTGTCGATCGAGGTCGGCGACTTCCTGACCACGGCCGGACAGGTCCTCGTCGACGTGCTGTTCGGCGGGGTGAGCGGGGTCGTCACCACGACGCTCCGCGTGTCCGTCGGGATCTCGCTGGCGCTGTTCCTCGTCTACTACACGCTGCTCGACGGGCCGGCGTTCGTGCGGTGGATCCGGTCGACGAGCCCGCTTCCCGCGGACGTGACGGCCGACCTCGTCGACCGCGTCGACGCGATGACCCGCGGCGTGGTGATCGGCCACATCGTCGTGGCGCTGCTCCAGGCGGTGGTCGCGGGCGTCGGCCTCTGGGCGGTCGGCATCCCCAACGTCGTCTTCTGGACGTTCGTCATGGCCGTGCTGGCGCTGCTGCCGCTGATCGGGGCGTTCTTCGTCTGGGGCCCGGCGGCGGCGTACCTCGTCGCCGTCGACCAGGTCACGGCCGGCGTGTTGCTCGCGCTGTACGGCGTGTTCGTCATCGCGCTGGTGGACAACTACGCCCGCCCCATCGTCATCGACCAGCAGGCGCACCTGAACCCGGCGGTGATCCTCCTCGGCGTGTTCGGCGGGATCTACTCGGTCGGGTTCACCGGCCTGTTCGTCGGCCCGATCGTCATCGGCGTGCTCGCGGCGACGCTGGAGACGTTCCGGGAGGACTACGACGAGATCTGAGCCGCGGAACGGCGGCGTACTTTAACCGCTCGAGCCGCGTACGGTACCCCATGGCAACCTCCGTTCGCGCTCGACTGCCGGACCGTCGAGACGCCCTCCTGTTCGTCGGCGCCGCGGTCGCCGTCAATCTGATCGGCGCGATCGGCGTCCCCTTCACCGCGACCGAGAGCGCGTGGTTCGCCGGGCTGGAACTCCCGTGGTACTACCCCCCGAGCTGGGCGTTCGGCGTCGTCTGGCCGGTCCTGTACGCGCTGCTCGGGATCGCCGCGGCCCTCGTCTACCGTCGCGGCCGGGACGCGGTCGGCGTCGCCGACGCGCCGGAAGTCGCGCGCGACGCCCGGACCGCGCTCGGGCTGTTCGTCGTCCAGCTCGGCCTCAACGTCGCGTGGTCGCCCGCCTTCTGGGGGCTCGAACGCGCCGACATCGGGCTCGCCGTGCTGATCGCGCTCGTGCCGCTCGTCGTCGCGACGATCGCCGCCTTCGACCGGGTCGACCGCCGGGCCGCGCTCCTGTTGGTCCCCTACCTCGCGTGGGTCTGTTTCGCGACCGCGCTCAACTACGGCATCTGGGCGCTGAACTGAGCCGGTCGTCTACCCGATCTCCCCACCCTCCCCGAGCCGGTCCGTGATGAACTCTCGCTCGCGGGAGTCGAGGTCGCGGTCGCCCTCGCGGAAGGCGCGGAGCCCGGCGCGGTACCGCTCTCCGGCCGGGTCGTCCTCCCCGTCCGAGGCGCCCCTCCCGTCCGGGTCGTCCTCCCCGTCTGGGGCGCCCTCCCCGTCTGGGCCGGTCCCCAGGGCTGGCTCGGCCGCCGGTCGCTCCAGCTCCAGTTCGGCGAGGCCGGTCCGCTCGCCGGTGTACCCGAAGCCGCATTTATAAAGCGCCGCGTAGGCGAACGGGTTGTTCACGGCGATCCGCACCCGGTCGTAGCCGTCGGCGGCCAAGTGCGAGACGGTCCGGTCGACGAGCCGCGGGCCGATCCCCTCGCCCCGGCGAGCGACGTGGACGGTGACGTAGCGGAGGCGGCAGCGGTTGGGATCGGTGCGGTCCGGCGAGAAGGAGACCGCGGCGACCACGTCGTCCTCGAACTCCTCGGCCGCGACCGTCTCCGGGAGCGGTTCGTCGGGCTCCCAGTCCGGGACCGCCGGCGAGCCGTCTCGCGTCCGGAGGACGGCCTTCCCCGGCGCCCCGACGACGAACTTGCCGGCGTAAGCGAACGCCCGGTAGTCGAGCCGCAGCGTCGCCCCGTCGCCCGGTTCGCCCACGACCGCGTACTCCATGGTTCCGGTACGTCCCGTCCACGTAAATGCGGAGCGGGGCGCCTGCGGGGTCATTTAAGTAGGCTCGCGGCCAGGAGCGACCATGTACGGCCTCGGCGACGTCGGCTTCTTCGACCGGATCGCACCCCTGTACGACCGCGTCATGCCGCCGGCGAACGGGGAGGTGTTGGCCGCGGGACTGGCCCACGCGACGCGACCGATCGACCGGTTGCTCGACGTCGGCGGCGGCTCCGGGCGGGCGGCCGCCGCGCTGACCGGTCCCGAGAAAACCGTCGTCGACGCCTCGGTCGGAATGCTCGGGCGCGCCCGCGAGGGTCGGGGACTCTCCGCCGTCGCCGGCGACGCGGGGCGGCTCCCGTTCCGGGACGGCGTGATCGACGCGGTGACGATCGTCGACGCGTTCCACCACCTGCCCGATCAGCAGGCCGCGGTCCGGGAGGCCGCGCGGGTGCTCGCGCCGGGCGGCGCGCTCGTGATCCGGGAGTTCGATCCCGACCACCCGCTGGGACGCGCGCTCGTCGCCGCCGAGCACGTGATCGGGATGGGGTCGCGATTCCAGCCGCCGCGGGGCCTCGCGGCCGGGCTCGACGACGCCGGGTTCGATCCCCGGATCGTCGACCGCGGCTTCGACTACACGGTGGTCGGTGTGAGGCGGGAGGAGTAGAGAGGGGACGAATCGGCTCGGACCGCGGGAGGGGAAGAGACGTCAGTCGTGCGAGTGGCTGTGCGCGCCGTGGTCGTGGGCCGCGTCCCCGTGCGACGGCTCGCCCTCGTGCGTGTGGTCCTGGTCGCCCGAGTTCGTCTCGCCGAGCACCTCGGCGCCCTCGCCGTCGATCATGTCCATGTTCTTGAGGTTGTCGCGCTCCTCGAAGTCCGCGACGGCCTCCATCACGTCCTCCTGCGTGATCGTCATCCGGTCCTCCGTGAGCGCGCCGAGGACGGCCTCGCGCAGCACCATCCGGAGGTCCGACCCCGTGAGCCCGCTCGTCCGGTCTGCGACCTCCTCGGGGTCGAAGTCGGCGATCTTCATCTCGCGGGTGACGACCCGGAGGATGTCCGCGCGCATGTCGCGGTCCGGCTTGGGGAAGTTGACGATCTCGTCGAAGCGGCGCCACGCGGCCGCGTCGAGCTGATCGGGGTGGTTCGTCGCGCCGATGAGGAGCACCTCGTCGCGCACGAGCGACACCTCGTCGATCGACTTGAGGAGGGTGTTGACCGCGCGCTTGAGCGCGGCGTGCTCGTCGGAGCGGCGGGTCTTCGCGACCGAGTCGAACTCGTCGATGAAGAGGATACACGGGGAGAGCCGCTTGGCGACTTCGAACGTCTTCTCGACGTTCTTGGCCGTCTCGCCGAGGTACTGGCTGGTGATCATCGACATCTTCACCTCGACGAGCGGAATGCCCAGCTCGTGGGCGAGCGCCCGCGAGACGGTGGTTTTGCCGGTTCCCGGCGGACCGACGAACAGCAGCTTCCCGATCTCGCGGAGCCCGATGCTCGCGAGGTACTCGCGGTGTTCGATCGCCTTCACGATCTTCTGGATCTCGCCCTCCTGGTCGCCGGTGAGCACGAGGTCGGCGAGCGTCGTCTCGATCTCTTCCGGGGCCCGCACGTTGACCAGATCGAGCATCTCGCCGTCCTCGTCCTCGTCGAAGTACTCCTCTAACAGGGCGTCGATCCAGACGCGGTCGGCCTGAATCGGTCGTACGTTGTCGCGCGCCTCCTCGTGGGTCACGGGGGCGTCGAGGTCTTCGGCGAGCTCGAGCGCGGCGACGATCGTCGGATTCCGGGCGATCCGGTCGGCGTCGGCGCGGTCGCGGTACCACTCTAGCGCCATCGCGGGCTGCGTCAGGGAGATCTCGCCCGAGAACTCGGTGCGCTGGGTAAAGAGGAGGTCCGAGACGACCTCCCAGGGTCGCTCGACGCCGGTGGCGGTCCGAGTCGTCTCGCTCGTCGCCTTCAGCGGTCGCTCGACGCCGCCGGGCGCGTCCTCGGCGGCGGCGTCCGACCAAAATACCTGACGGAAACGAGGGAGGAGATCGTTCTCGTCGAGGTCGCGGTTCTCCGTGTAGAGGTGCGTCGTCAACACGAACTCGACGACGTCGAGCGCCGGGTCACTCATCCGCGCGAAGTAGCCGCGGCACGCGGTTAAGCGCGTCGAACTGCGTCTGTCGAACTGCGCCCGCCGGCGGGCGCGGTCGGGTCCGACCCGCTCCGGCGTATCGAACGCTTATTAGCCCTGGTGATCGACGTATCTGCCATGAGCTCAGAGGACGCGACCGCCGCCGGAGAGCCCGCTAGCGGGGGAGACGCCGACGCGGACCACGAGAACGCGCTTCAGGACGTGATCGCCGTCGATCCCGACGACAATGCACAGGAGACGGTGAACCGGCTCGACGCCCACACCGGCGACGGGATCCGCCACCGGGCGTTCACCTGCCTCGTCTACGACGCCCAGGGCCGGATCCTCCTGGCCCAGCGCGCGCCGACGAAGCGGCTGTGGGACGGCCACTGGGACGGCACGGTCGCCTCTCACCCGGTCGAGGGGCAGACGCAAGAGGACGCGACCGCACAGCGCCTCGAGGAGGAGCTGGGGATCACGCCGGACCAGTACGGCGACCTCCGGGTGACGGACAAGTTCGAGTACAAGCGGTACTACCCCAACGAGGGCGTCGAGTGGGAGGTCTGCTCGGTGCTGAAGGTCACCCTCGACGACACCTCGCTCGACCCCGACGAGGCGGAGATCGGCGGCATGCTGTGGGTCGACTACGAGCACCTCCACGAGAACCCGGCGCTGTACCGCCAGCTTCGCCTGTGCCCGTGGTTCGAGATCGCGATGCGGCGCGACTTCTCCTGAGCGGCCGATCGGTTTCGTCCCGAAACGGCGAGTTGAAGGCGCGCGGGCGACTCGTTCGAGTATGACCGTCGTCGTCGTCATGGCGCAGCCGCCCCGCGAGGGGCTCGTCGCGACCGGAATCGCGGAGTCGACGCCCCTCTCGACCGCCGAGGCCGCCGACCTGTACGAGGCGCTGTTCCGCGACGCCGTCCTCGCGGTCGACCGCTCCGGCGGCGATCTCCTCGTCAACTACCCGGTCGACGACGACCTCCCTCCGGAACACCGCACCGACGCGAGCCCCGAGGCCGAACTCCGCACGCTCGTCGCCGACACTCTCGGGGGCACCGAGGACGCCCGCTTCGAGCGACAGGTCGGGTCCTCCTTCGGCGCGCGCGCGGGCAACACCGTCACGCACCTGCTCCGCGAGGAGGGCGCCGACTCGGTCGCGGTCGTCACCCCGCAGGCGCCGCTGCTCTCGCGTACCGTGATCGACTCGGCGGCGATGAAGCTCCGGACGAACGAGGTCGTGCTCGGCCCCTCCACCCGCGGGCGCACGTACTACGCCGGCTTCACCGCGCCGATCGACTTCGACGGGGCGTTCGAGGACCCGAGCCTGCCGACGCTGGCGGCGCGCGGCCGCGACGCCGACCTCGACGTGGAGTTCGTGGAGTCCTCGCCGTCGATGGTCGACGGCGACGACTTGCTCGACGCAGTTCCGCTGTTGCGCGCCCGGTTCTCGGCCCAGCGCGTCGTCCCCGATTACACCGCCGCCTTCGTCCACGAACACGGGCTGGACGTGGTCGTCGAGGACGGAGACGCGCGGGTCGTGCGAGACTGAAACGACCGTTTGTCCCACTGGAAGGTATATCGCGGTTCCGAGCCTCACGCCGGGTATGAGACGACGATCCGCGCTTCGCGCCGTCGCCGCGTCCCTGGGCGGTCTCGCCGGCTGCGTCGATCGATTCCCCACCGGTCCCGCCGACGGCGACACTGCGAGCGTCGCCGGCTCGTTCGACGGCGATACCGACCGTCCCGAGTGCGAGGTTGAGAGCGAGACGGTCGAGGTCACGGTCGGCGACGAGACGCGTGAGGAGGAGACTGCGGCGACGGTCCCGTACCCGGACCCACCGACCGCGTTCACCGAGCGCGACGTCGTCGAGTGGGTCCCGTCGTTCGAGGGGGCGTATCTCAGCCACGACGTGCTCTGTGAGCGGAGCGGTTCAGGTCGTATTCTGCGGGTCGACTACCGCACCGATCGGACCGACGTCCTCGACGGCTCCGGCGACGTGACCGTCGTCTACCTGCGGTACGCCGGCGGTGCCACCGCGGGCGTGGACGACGGGGGGATGTGGGAGGCCGATATCGGCTTCACCGCGGTCTCGTACGCGGTCGACGAGACGGGTGCGGCGCGGGTCGAGTTCGATCGTCCGCTCGAACCCGGTCACGAGGAGTTCGAATCGGAACGCCGCGACCCGATCGAGGAGGGAACGCTCGTCGCCGCGTTCGACTGATCGGAGGCCGGCGCGGGCCGCGTTCCTCAGACCGAGTGCGGTCGACACCGACACCACTTAGTCCAACCATACCGAGCGTCAAGACGTGGTGGGATGGCAGAGCGGCCTATTGCGCCGGTCTTGAAAACCGGTAGCCTCACGGCTTCCTGGGTTCGAATCCCAGTCCCACCGTAAGCGCGCGGCGCACACCGCGCCGCGCGCGTTTCGTGCGGTGATTCGAATCAGAGAGCGACCGATAGGGAGCGACCGTGGTTCGAATCCCAGTCCCATCGTAAGGGCGCGGCGCACACCGCGCCGGAGGCGGTTCCTTGCCGGGATTCGCGTCGTATCCCCGTCCTCTGAGAAACCATTTTCAGTTACATCCAATCGCGCGACGGCGGCGACCCCGTGAGTCGTTCGGCGTCGCCGTTTCGGCCCGAACCGCAGCGCTCTCGTTCTCGATCGGGACCGCCCGGTAACACTCGTGTCAGGTGTCGTGTGGTATCACACACCGCATTATCTTTAACAGGTTTCCGGTACATGTTCATGACAGGTGATACAACGATGAGCTACGAACTCGATCCGCTTCCGTACGACTACGACGCGCTGGAACCGCACATCTCCGAGCAGGTGCTCGAATGGCACCACGACACCCACCATCAGGGGTACGTGAACGGCTGGAACTCGGCCGAAGAGACGCTCGAAGCCAACCGCGAGGAGCACGACTTCTCCTCGTCCGCGGGCGCGATTCGGAACGTGACCCACAACTCGTCCGGTCACATCCTCCACGACCTGTTCTGGCAGAACATGTCCCCCGAGGGCGGCGACGAGCCCGAGGGCGCGCTCGCCGACCGGATCGAGGAGGACTTCGGGTCCTACGAGGCCTGGAAGGGCGAGTTCGAGGCGGCCGGCGGCAACGCCTCCGGCTGGGCGCTGCTCGTCTACGACACGTTCTCGAACCAGCTCCGCAACGTCGTGGTCGACAAGCACGACCAGGGCGCGATCTGGGGCGGTCACCCGATCCTCGCGATGGACGTCTGGGAGCACTCCTACTACCACGACTACGGTCCGGCTCGCGGCGAGTTCATGGACAACTTCTTCGAGGTCGTCGACTGGGAGGAGCCGTCCGCCCGCTACGAGCAGGCTGTCGAGCTCTTCGAGTAACGTTCCACGCCGGACGCGCTCCGAGACGCGCGTCGAATCCCGACGTTTTTTCGACCCGCCGCGCGCCGAGAGCCGCGAGGCCGCGCTTCCTGACCCGCGACCGCCGGCCGTATCGGCAGCGTTTACGGAGCCGACGCCGTACCGCCGGCCATGCCCGAACCGAAGTCGACGTTCGACGCGACCTACCCGTGCGAGTTCTACGAGCCGGCGGAGCTGTTCGAGCCGGACCTGCTGTACACGATCCCCGAGATTGCCCGCCTCCTGCAGGGATTGGAGCCGGACGCGCGGGTCGACCCCGACACCGAAGCGGTCCTGATCGACTGGGCGATCCCCTGGGTGATGACCCACGCCGAGGACATCGTCATCGCGGAGCCGCTGGAGGAGGACGGTCCCGGCTACTACGGGGTCGCCGAGCACGCGGTCGACGAGGACGTCGAGGAATGCGACGGCGACGACGCGAGCGACGGGGACGCGTGATCGGGGACGAAGCCGAGGGCGACCCGCCGGTCCTGCTCGTCGCGGGCGGCGACCGCGTCGACGCCGGCAAGACGACGTTCTCGACAGGTCTGACCGCGAGCCTCGCCGAGCGGGCCGACGACGCGGTCGGCGTCAAGCCCCGCGCCGGAAACGACCACTGGTTCGACCACGACGACTACCGGATCGCGAGCGACGCGGGGCGGCTCTACGGGAAGGACGCGCGGCGGCTCGCGGCCGCGAGCACGCGACCGCTCGCCGCGATCGGCGAGGGGCGCCGCCCAGAGGCGGTCGCGCCCGAGTCGGTCAACCCCCTCCACCGGCTCTGGCGGCCGACACCCGGGCGGACCGGAATGCTCGGCGACACGGATCGGACGTTCCTCTGCGACCGCGTCACCGGCGCGGACGGCACTCGGTTCGTCGTCAACGGCGCGGCCGAGGACGCGGGGCTCCTGCCCGACGACCTCGCCGAGCGGCTCCCGCTCGCGGACGCGACCCGCGTGGACGACGTGGCGACGTTCAACGACGTGATGGCCGCCGACTACCTCCCGGCGTTCGATCGCCTCGCGGAGCGGATCGCGGCGACGGCGGTCCCCGTGGTCGTCGAGTCGTACGCGGACGTGGCCGGACCGCTCTCGCCGGACGGTCCGGTGACGCCCGACGCGGTCGCCGTCGTCGACCCCGGCCGAGCGCGGATCTACGCCGGGGACAGGTACGCGAGGGCTCGCGCGGTCGCCTCGGGGAGCCCCCGCGAAGGCGCGATGGAGGAGCACACGGAGACGGTGACCGACATGATCGAGCCGGTCGCGACGGTCGGCCTGCCGGCGCTCGGCGGCGACGTGCGCGGCGATCCGGAGCGGGTCGCAGCGCGCTACGAGCCGGCGTACGAGGCGCTGTTCGAGGCGGTCTGAGGACGGACGACGGGAGGGAATGCTTCGCGGCTGTTTAAAAGGCGGCGCGCTCAGGCGTTCCGCTTCGTGTAGTGCTCGATCGCGGACTCGATGGAGGAGAGGTCGGCGTTCACCCGCGAGTCGGCGACGCGCATGAAGCCGGGGGTGTAGGAGGCGGAGTAGTCGAAGATGGCGTTGACCGCGCGCTTCGGGGCGGAGGCGTCCGCGAAGTCGGTGACCGTGTACACGCGGGTCGTCGGGAACGCGGTCCAGAACGTGCTGGAGACCCAGCGGTCCTCGTCCTCGAAGGTCGTCCCGACGCGGCCGGTCGCGAGGTACTCGCCGTCGTGGTAGAACAGCAGGAGGTCGCCCTCCTCCATCTTCTCGAACGTGGAGCCGTTGCCGCTGTCGTCGTCGACTGCCCACAGGCGGGCCTCGTCGAGGTCCGCGAGCTGGTCCGGCCGGTCGTCGTACTCGGTGAGGTCGACAGCGGACCGGACCGTTCGATCGAAGTTCTCCGGGTCGATCGGGACCAGGAAGACGTTCGCGCTCATTGGCCGTACTTCCGTCGGGAGGGTTTTAAACCCGTTCGTTGGCGCGCCGGCTCGGCGAGACGGTGAACGGCCGCGCTCCGGCGAACGGAGACTCAGTCGTCGCCGTATCCCTCGTAGATGCGGTCCATGCGCGCGGCCATCACGAAGTCGGACTCGTGGAGCCCGCCGATGTCGTGGCTCCACATCTCGACGCCGACCTCGCCCCACGAGAGCCGGAGGTCCGGGTGGTGCCACTCCTCTTCGGCGAGCTCGCCGACGTCGTTGGTGAACGCCAGGGCGGCCGCGAAGTCGTCGAACTCGTAGGTCGCCTCCAGGTGGTGGTCGTCGACGACCGTCCACTCGTCACCGAGCTCTGCGAGGTACTCGGCGTACTCGTCGTCGGTCAGCGGCTCGGTTCCCTCCTCCGCGTGTTCGACCGGCTCGTCCGCGAGCGATGATGGCATGGCTCACCGTTGGGCGACGAGCGGCTTGTACTTTCGGTGAACTATCGAGATGCGTGGAGGTCGAGGGCGTCGATTCGGCGAATTCCGTCGAGACCGCGATCGCATATTTATAAATCGCGACCGCTGCAGTCGCAGCGAACGTCTCCGACGCCCCAGCCGCTCGGCGATACGTGAACGGTGATCCAGCAGAGGACACCTCCACAGTCCCTGCCGCCCAGCGTTACTTGGATACCTACGGAGCGACGGTGAACACCTCTAAAGCCCCAGCCGCTCGGCTGTACCTCATTGTTTATAAACGACCGATCGACACGAACACCCACAAAGCCCCAGCCGCGAGGGCGGCGCAGGCTCGCTGCGCGCCTCAGTCGCTCGCTTCGCTCACTCCTTGCGGTGCTTCCGTCGCCTGCGCCGCCCTCGCAGCTGCCGCTTTGAGTCCCGCCCAGTACGGCACCGCGACCGCACCTCACGCCTCCCCAGCCTCGTCGGTCGCCCTCGCTTCGCTCGGCGACCGACTCCCTCACGCGTGCTGTCTCGCGCCCTGACGGGCGCTCGCAGGCACGCGCCGCGGCGCGTCGTGTTTATAAATCGTCGGCGCGGCAGCCCGAGTTCGGACGCGACTCACCCCAGCCGGTCGCTCACCGCGCGCCGGAGGCGCCCGAGGAGGCCGGGGTCGTCGGCGGACCCGGGCTCGGCGAGCGCCCAGTCGGCCCGCTCGGCCGCCTCGCGGATCGACCGGTACTCGAAGCCGACGTGGGTCGCGACGCGCCGGTCGGACGCGGAGGTCCCCACGAACACGTGTCGAGGGGTGTCGGCCTCGGCGTAGATGTCGCCGAGCGTCCCCCACTTGTCCCAGTTGCGGAGCGCGTAGTCGTTCTCGACGCCGTGCTCGCGCACGAACCGCTCGACCGCGTCGGCGTCGTTGGCGACGACCCCGACGTACCGACTCCACCGGCGGGCCTCGGCGAACGCCGCTTCGGGGTCGGCGAGCCGCCGGGCCGTGCCGAGCGAGAGGACGAGCGTCAGCTCGCCGCTCCGACTCGCGGGGTCGTCGACGTCGAGGCTCATGGTCCTTCGGTCGCCCCTTCGACCGCTGCCGACTAAACCGTGTGGGGACGCTTATGAGGGGCGCGGGCGTCGCGGGCGATGACATGGAGTTCGAGGCCACCTTCGGCACGGACGCGCCGGTGATCGGCATGGTACACCTCCCGCCCCTCCCCGGCGCGCCGAAGGCGTCGGCGGACGGCGCCCGCGCGATGCGGGACGCGCTCGACGCTGCCGCGGCCGACGCCCGCGCCCTCGACAGCGGCGGCGTCGACGGGATCATGATCGAGAACTTCGGCGACGCCCCCTTCTACCCCGACGACGCGCCGAAACACGTCGTCGCGGCGGTCACGCGCGCCGCGACCGCGGTCGCGGCCGAGACGGACCTGCCGCTCGGGGTCAACGTCCTCCGGAACGACGCCGAGGCCGCGCTGAGCGTCGCGGCCGCGGTCGGCGCCGACTACGTCCGGGTGAACGTCCACACCGGCGCCCGCGTCACGGACCAGGGGATCGTACAGGGGCGGGCGCACGAGACGCTCCGACTGCGAGACGCGCTCGGCGTCGACGTCGGCGTCTTCGCCGACACCGACGTGAAACACTCCGCGCCGCTCTCCGCGGAGGGGTACACCGCGGAGTCGTTCGCCGACACCGCCGAGCGCGGGCTCGCCGACGCCGTGATCGCCTCCGGTCGGGGGACCGGCGAGGCGACCGACCCGGAGGCGCTGGAGGCGGTCGTCGCCGAGCGCGAAGCGCACGGGCTCGACACGCCGGTGCTCGTCGGGAGCGGAGTCGACGCCGAGACGGTCGACGGCGCGTTGTCGGTCGCCGACGGCGTCATCGTCGGCACGGCGCTCAAGGAGGGCGGCGAGACCACCGCCCCGGTCGACCCCGAGCGGGTCGCCGAGCTCGTCGCGCGGGCGGAGGAGGCCCGGTAAGCTCGCCTCACGCGCGAATCACTCCCGCTCGCTGAGGAACCGCTCGACGGCCTCCCGAGTCGGAAGCCCGCCCTGGGCCGACCGCTCCGTGCAGTTTATCGCGGCGACAGCGGCCGCGAAGCGTGCGCCTTCGGCGATGTCCTCGGATCCTGTGGCGTCGACCCCGGCGCCGGTTCCGACTCCGCCGCCCTCTCCCGCGAGCCACTGATCGATCAGTCCGGCGACGAAGGCGTCGCCGGCGCCCGTCGCGTCGACCACGTCGACGTCGAACGCCTCGAAGCGCCGGGAGTCGCCGTCGGCGAGGACCGTCACCCCGTCGGCGCCGTGCGTGAGGACCGCGCGCGGCCAGCCGTCGGTCGCGTCGCGGGAGCCGCCGCTCCCGTCACCCCGGGCCGCGTCGGCTCGCGCCCGCTGCGCGGCCGCGATCCGCTCGATCGCGGCCGTCGATCCGCCGAAGTAGGCCGCGGCGGCGACGTCGCCGGCGACCAACAGGTCGGCGGCGTGAAGGAAGCGGTGGACCGTCGCCGGTTCGGTCCCGCGGCCGACCATCTCCTCGACCGGCCCGGAGAGGTCGAAGACGAGGGCGGGCGGGTCGGCCGTCGCCGCGACGAGGGCGAGAAGGCGGCGCGAGACGGCGTCGGGCGTGTAACCGGTGACGAAGACGACGTCGGCCGCGACGATCGCCTCGCGGTCGGCCGAGTCGAGCCGGAGCTCGCGGAAGCTCTCGCCCGTCGTGACGATCGCGCGCTCGCCGTCGGGCGCGCTGAGGACGACGGAGCGGGTCGACGGGTCGTCGCCGACCGACACGCGCGAGGCGTCCACATCGGTCTCGGCGAGGTACTCGCGGGCGCGGCGGCCGTACTCGTCGTCGCCGACGCGGCTGACGAGGCGCACGTCGCGCCCGAGGCGGTCGAGCGCGACGGAGACGTTCGCGCCCACTCCGCCGAACGCGGTCGTCACCTCGCTCGCGAACGCGCCGCCGTCCGGCTCGGGGAGGTTACTGACGGCGTACCACTCGTCGATCGCCGCGGCGCCGACCACGACGATAGAGGTGACGCCGCTCATCGCGAGGACCGTCTCCGACCGGTCCGCACGCTACGGCGCCTTCGACCGGCTCGCACGCTACGGCTCCTCCGTGGGCCCGTCTCCGTAGAACGACTCGTGGAGCGCCATCGCGGCCTCGGTCGCGACCGGCCCCTCGACGACCGCCTCGCCGTCCGCGCGGCGGATCACCTCCTCGCAGGGGATGGTGACGACACCGCCGGTGAGCTCGTCGAGCGTCTCGCCGGAGACGCCGAAGACGACCCGGTGTATCCCGGCGTAGTGGATCGCGGTCGCGCACATCGGACAGGGCTCGGTGCTGGCGTACATGGTGCAGCGCGCCCGCTCGTCGGCGTCGAGCTCCCGGCCGGCCCACCGCGCGAGCGTCAGCTCCGGGTGCGCCGCGAGGTCGTCGTTCGACCGCGTCTCGTTACGCCCCTCTCTGACGATCTCGTCGTCGACGACGATGAGCGCCCCGAACGGGGTGTTCCCCATCTCCACCGACTCCTCGGCCAGCTCGATCGCGCGGTCGACGAGCTCGCGGTCGGTCACGTCGCCGTCGGCGTTCCCGTCGCCCTCGTTCGGTTCGGTCATACGAGGGTGTTCGCCCCCGGGCACCTAACGTTTCGTGAGAGGGACGCTCCCCCCAATCACCGGGCGTCGCCGCCCCGCTTTCGCCGCCGACCCGCGCGCGATCTCAGCGGGAGGCTCGGAGGTGCGCGTCAGTAGTTCTTAAACAGCAGCGCGCGCACGTCGTCTTTGGTGCGCGCCGTCTCGACGGCGCCGTCGGGCAGGTCGACCTCGTACCGGGCGTCGCCGTCCGCCTCGCGCCACTTGTCGTCGTGCGTGTCGAGGAGGCTCATCATCGCGTCGAGCTGGCTGGCGCCGGCGTCGTCGGCCTGCGGCTCGGGCTCGGCAGCCGGCTCCTCCTCGGCACCGCCGGCCGCGTCGTCCGGCTCGTCGCGGTCGACGCCGGCCGCGGCGTCCGGCTCGTCGCGGTCGTCGCCGTCATCGAGGTCGACGTCGACCCACGAGAACGGGTCCGTCGCCAGCGACTCGGCCGCGTCGAGGATCGCGTCGATCGTCTCCCCCTTCGTCATGTCGCTACGGCCGGTCACGTCGAACGCGGCCGCGATGTCGTACAGGTCCATCTCCGCCGCGGCGTCCGGGTCGCTGTGCCGCCGCGGGCGAGATTCCAGCCGCTCGCGGGCGCGGTCGCGGTCGAACTGCCCCCCGACGCGGTCGCCAGCGGCGGGCGCGTGGTCGGGAGCGGCGTCTTTGGCCCCGGGCCCCCGCTCTCCGTGGTCGTCGTCGACGAGCGCGGCCGGGTCCGCAGTGCGGTCGGGGTCCTCGACGGCGTCCGCCAGGTCGAGGAGGTACGCGAGCGCGTCCCCGGTGTCGACGGACGCGTACGGACCGGCGTGGGCCGCCGTCAGTTCCTCGCGGAGCGCCTCGATACGGTCGCGGTGGTCGTCGGTGATCTCGATGGTCGGCATGGTCAGTCGTGTTGCTCCTGGAAGCGCGCGAACGCCTCCTCCCAGCTCTCGACGAGCCGCGGCTCGCCCGAGTGGTCGGCCTCGACGCCGGCGTAGCCGCAGTCGTCGCAGGCGACCGCCGTCGCCCCGCCGAGCGCGAACGTGGACAGGGTCGTCCCGCAGCGAGGGCACTCGAGTGACACGGGCAATCGCCTGAAGGGTGGACGCGGACCCTCAAAAACGCAGGGGGTGACCCGGGCGGTGTCCGACTCCCGTGGGGTAACAATCATTAGAGTCGGCGGAGACCGTCCCCTATGAGCGAGTCGAACGCGGAGAACCGCCTGCTGGGGTACTACCGGCGCTACGTCGGCGACCCGGACCGGACGATCGACGTCTACGCGGGGTTCGGACTCTTCTCCGCCGGGATCGGGCTCGGACTGATCGGCGTCGTCGTCTTCCTCTACAGCGCGACGCTCCCGTCCGAGGCGCTGTCGACGTACGCGGTCCGCGAGGTCGCCGCCGTCGCCGCCGCGGTCGGCCTGCCGGCCCTCCTCCTCGGCGTCGTCGTCCTCCTGCCGGTCGACCGGCGGATGCTGTACCTCGCCGGCGTCGGCGCCGCGATCACCATCGTCGCGGTCGGGCTGTTCACCTGGGCGTACCCGTACAACTGGAACGTCCCCGACTCGGCGGACCACAGCGCGCAGGTCGTCGCGGTGTACACCCTCGGGCTCGTCGCCGTCATCGCCGCGACCGGCGGCGCGCTGGTCGCCCACCGCGTCGAGCGCGCGACGGGCGTCGCGGCCGGAGGAGGCGCGGCCGGGGGCGGCGCGGCGGGGGACGGCGCGGCGGGAGGCGGATCCGGTGCGGGCGGTGGCGGAGTCGACGGGGCCGCGGGCGGTGACGGTGAGACGGTGACCGACGCTCAGGTCCGGGCCGACATCGAGCGCGAGCTGGAGGACGCGGAGCTGACGTGGGGCGGCGTCGAGCGCACCGAGACCCGCCGGCTGGAGCTCGACACGAGCGCGGTCGACGACGTCGACGTCGACCGCGAGAAGCTCGCCGGCTCCGCCACGGAGACGCGGACGACGTCCGGCACGGTCAACGACGCGGTCTCGGAGCTGAAGGGCCTGCAGGGCGGCGAGACGAAGACCGCGAGCGGCTCGGGGACCGACGACCAGGCCGCGAAGCTCCGCGAGCTGCGGGAACAACAACGGCAGCAGGCCGAGGCGGCCGACGAGGAAGGGTCGGTCGTCGACAGGATCAAGGGGCTGTTCGGCTGAGCGCGCCGGGACTCGTTGCCGGCGGCTGCGTGGCGGCGAGTCCGCAGTAGGCGCGTTACCGGACGCGGGACACGAGGTCCTCGTACCAGTCGCGTATCGCGTGTGAGACCCGGCGACGGCGACGCGACTTGTCATCGACCTCCATTCCGTGGCGCTCGAGCCAGCGCCGCATCTCCTCGCTCCCGGCCTCCCGATCGATACCGACCTGTCGCAGGTGTTTGATCGGGTGTCGCAGCCAGTTGTACTCCTCGTGCGCGAACACGTCGACGTACTCCGGCGAGTGGGCGATGAGGATGACGTGGATCTGTCTGTCGGCCAGCGGGGCCCGCTGATACGTCCAGCTCCCGTCGGGCTCCGATCCGACCGGCGGCTGGTGATACCACGCCAGCGGGTCCCACTCGAAGCCGTGTTCCCGGAGCGTCTCCGTGAACTCGTCGAGCGGCCGCCGGACGGTGCCGACGTATTCGGTGTCTCGGAGCCGGTACTCGGGCTGTCCGACCCGCTGTGCGAGTCGGGTGATCCAGGGGCCGAGCCGCTGTCTCACGAGGTAGGGAACGTCGGGTTGAAGCGTCTCGTTGATCGTCCGCATCCGCGATCGTTGGACGTCCAGCGGGTCAAAGGTATTGCCACCCGGGAGAAGCGGGCGTCGCCGCATCGGGGTGAGCCGAGCCGGGGCCCCTCGACCGTCCTTCGCGCCTTTAACTATCCCCCGTCACGTAGCCCGGACGTGTCTCGCGTCACCGTCAGCATTGACCCCCACGTCCACTCGGACGAGAGCTACGACGGCCACGAGCCGGTGGAGCTGATTCTGGAACACGCCGCGGAGATCGGTCTCGACGCGGTCGTGATCACCG
Organism: Halorubrum sp.; assembly: GCF_046498025.1. Classification (NCBI taxonomy): domain Archaea; kingdom Methanobacteriati; phylum Methanobacteriota; class Halobacteria; order Halobacteriales; family Haloferacaceae; genus Halorubrum; species Halorubrum sp. Next base: position 19,200 of record NZ_JAWOBM010000044.1, on the reverse strand, counting down.
ACCACGACGTGATCGGCGAGTCGAAGCGGGCGGCGGAGCTGGCCCCTGAGTACGGCCTGATCGGGATCCCCGGCGTCGAGGTGTCGACCGCGCACGGCCACCTCCTCGCGGTCGGCGTCGAGCGGATGCCGCCGCGCCGCCGCCCGTACGACGAGACGATCGCGTGGATCCACGAGCACGGTGGGGTGGCGATCGTCCCGCACCCGTTCCAGCGCTCGCGTCACGGCGTCCGACAGCGGAACATCCCCGTGCCGAACCCGGACGACAACGCCATCCCCGTCGCCGACGGAGCGCTCGACCCGTCGGGCGCCGTCACTGCCGACGAGCGTGCCGAGGCCGACGGGATCGGCGAGGCGGCGGAGACCGGCGTGATCGACGAGGTCGACGCCGTCGAAACGTTCAACGCGTGGCTGTTCACGGGGTACCGGAACCGTCGCGCGCGGCGCTTCGCGGCGACGTACGACTACCCCGGCGTGGCCGCGAGCGACGCACACCGATTGAACTACGTCGGTCGGGCCTTCACCGAGGTGGCGATCGAGGGGCGCGACTCGGTCGCCGACGTCACCGCCGCCGACGTCCTCGACGCGATTCGCGCGGGGACGACCACGGTCGACGGCCGCCGCGCGCCGATCCGGATGGCGGCGAAACACTACGTCGGAGCCGCCGGCCGCAAGTCCGCGTACTACGCCCGAACCGGCGCGGTTCGAAGCGCGACCGCGGCGCGACGGGGAGTCGTCGAGACGGTCTCCGCCGCCCGCGTCGCCGCGATCCAGGGGACGCACCGCGCCGCGCGGGTCCTCTCGTGGATCACCTGAGGCGGGTCGCGACGGCGGCGGGACCAACTGCGGGCGCGCCCCGACCGGGACCTCCCCGGGGAACGGGGTTTTTGCACGCGGGCCCGAAACGACCCAGTATGAGCCACGACAGACGCGAGGCCGGCTTCAAGCGGCGGACCCGCGTCGCGGAGGCGCGAGCGACGCTGCTCGACGCGGCGGCCCCTCACGGCCGGACCGAGTCGGCCCCGCTCGCCGACGCCGACGGACGGGTCGTCGCCGAGCCGATCGACGCGCCGGCCCCGGTCCCGAGCTACGACCGGGCGGCGATGGACGGGTACGCGGTCCGCGCGGAGGACACTTTCGGCGCGTCCGACCGCTCGCCGGCGGTGCTCCGCGCGGCCGACACCGAGGCCGAGTCGATTTCCCACGGAGAGGCCGCGCGGGTCCACACGGGGAGCGCGGTCCCCGCCGGTGCCGACGCGGTCGTCATGATCGAGCAGGTGGAAGCGGTCGGCGACGAGGTGGAGGCGTTCGACGCCGTCGCGACCGGCGAGAACGTCGGCGAGGCCGGCGAGGACGTCGCCGACGGTCAGCGCCTCTTCGAGGCGGGTCACGTCCTCCGCCCCTCCGACCTCGGTCTCCTGAAGTCGGTCGGACTCGACGCGGTCCCCGTCTGCGAGCCGCCGACCGTCGCCGTGATCCCGACGGGCGAGGAGCTGGTCCAGTCCGATCCCGACCCCGGCGAGGTGATCGAGACGAACGGCCTGACCGTCTCGCGACTGGTCGAGCGCTGGGGCGGCGAGGCGCGCTACCGCGACGTCGTCACCGACGACGAGGACGCGCTCGCGGCCGCGGTCGAGGCCGATCTCGACGCCGACGTGGTCGTCACCACCGGCGGGTCCTCCGTGGGAGAGCGCGACCTGATCCCCGAGGTCGTCGACGGCCTCGGCGAGGTGCTCGTCCACGGCGTCGCCCTCAAGCCGGGCCACCCGGTCTGTCTCGGCGTCGCCGACGACACCCCGATCGTCTCGCTGCCAGGCTATCCGGTGGCCTGTATCGTCAACGCCGTCCAGTTCCTCAGACCCGTCCAGAAGCACGTGGGGGGGACGACCGCGGACCCGTTCCCGACCCGGCGCGCGGTCCTCGACCGGAAGATCGCGAGCGAGCCCGGGACGCGGACGTTCGCGCGGGTGGCCGTGGCGGATACGGACGAGGACGGATCCGCGCTTCCCGCCGCGACGCCGACTCGCGCGAGCGGCTCCGGCATCTTATCGAGCGTCGCGCTCGCGGACGGCTGGGTCGTGGTTCCGGAACCGCGGGAGGGGATCGACGCGGGCGAGGTCGTCGACGTCGAGATCTGGGAGGAGAACCCATGAGCGACCGCAAGGAGTTCCGCGACCTCGCGACGCCCGAGGCCGCCCACGCGGCCATCGACTCGCTCGACCTCTCGCCGGCGCCGGAGACGGTCCCGCTGGAGGACGCCCGCGGCCGCGTCCTCGCGGAGCGGATCGACGCCGAGATCGACGTGCCGGGCTTCGACCGGGCGTCGATGGACGGGTACGCGGTCCGCGCCCGCGACACCTTCGGCGCCGACGAGGCCGACCCGGCGGAGCTCGAACTCGTCGGCGCGGTCCACGCCGGTGCGACGCCCGAGGTGACCGTCGCGCCGGGGGCCTGCGCGGAGATCTCCACGGGCGCCGTGATGCCCGAGGGCGCCGACGCAGTGGTGATGGTGGAGCGGACGGACGAGCTTGACGCGGAAGAGGACGACGGAGAGGGAGCGGAAGAAGAGCGAGGGGAAGACGATCCCGACCGGATCGCGGTCCGGACCGCGGTCGCGCCGGGCGACCACGTGATGAGCGCGGGGGCGGACATCGCCGCGGGCGCCCGCGCGCTCGGGCCGGGGACCCGGCTGACGCCCCGCGAAATCGGACTGCTCTCCGCGCTCGGCGTCGACGAAGTGCCGGTCGAGGGGAGACCGCTGGTCGGGATCGTCTCGACCGGCGACGAGCTGGTCCGCCCCGGGGAGGCGCTCGACCCCTCGCGCGGGGAGATATACGACGTGAACTCGACGACGATCGCCGCCGGCGTCGAGGAGGCGGGCGGCGAGCCGGTCCTCTACCCGCACGCCGGCGACGACTACGAGGAGATGGAGCGCCTGCTCCGGCGCGCGGCCGACGAGTGCGACCTCGTGCTCTCGTCGGGGTCGACCTCGGCGAGCGCCGTCGACGTCATCTACCGCGTGATCGAGGAGCGCGGCGAGCTGCTGCTCCACGGCGTCGCCGTCAAGCCCGGCAAGCCGATGCTCGTGGGGCGCCTCGACCGGCGCGGGAGCGAGGGCGCAAGCGATGAGTCCGCCGGCACCGCCGGCGCCCGAACCGGCGAGTCCGCCTACGTCGGCCTCCCCGGCTACCCCGTGTCGGCGCTCACGATCTTCCGGACGTTCGTCGCCCCCGCGATCCGCGAAGCGGCCGGCCAGCCCGAGCCGGCGACGGCGACAGTCGAGGGGCGAATGGCGGTCGGCGAACGCTACGGCGAGGGCCGCATGCGGCTGATGCCCGTCGGACTGCTGGATCTGGCCGACGGCGATCTCCCCCTCGTCTACCCGGTCGACAAGGGGTCGGGGGCGACCACGAGCCTCGTGGAGGCCGACGGGGTCGTCGCCGTCGACCCGGACACGGAGTACCTCGATCGGGACGAGCGCGTCGCGGTGCAGCTGTTCTCCCCGGACGTGCGTCCCCCGAGCCTGCTCGGCGTCGGCGAGGACGACCCGGCGCTCAACCGGCTGCTCGACCGCTTGAAGAACCCGCGGTACCTGCCGGTCGGCTCTCGCGAGGGCCTCCGCCGGCTGCGCGACGGCGTCCCGGACGTGGCGGTCGTCGCGGGACCGACCGACCGGGAGGTCGAGACGGTCGATCTCGGCGGCTGGACGCGCGAGTGGGGCCTCGTCGTCCCCGCCGGCAACCCGGCCGACGTGACGGGGCTCGACGCGCTCGTCGAGCGCGACCTGCGGTTCGTCAACCGGCCGACCGACTCCGGCCTCCGGCGGAGCCTCGACGACGCGCTCGCCGCGCTCGCCGACGAGCGATCGGTACCGCGGGGCGAGGTCACCGAGCGGATCGCGGGCTACGGGCTGACCGTGCGGGCGTTCGAGAGCCCGGCGCGGAAGGTCATCACCGGCGACGCGGACGTCGGGCTCGGGCTCCGCGAGACGGCGGACCGGCTCGACTGCGGCTTCGTGTCGCTCGGCGAGCAGTCGGTCGTCGTGCGCGCGGCGCCGGACCGAGCCGACCGCGACGCGGTGAGAGAGCTCGCGGCCGCGCTCGACGACCCCGCCGATCTCCTCGACGGCCTCGCCGGCTACTCGCGGAACAGCCGGAACGAGCCCTGACCGACGACGACCTCCGCGGTGTCGCCGTTGGTGCTGCTGGTGACGCGCATGTCGCTGACGCCGATTGAGCCGCCGGACCTGACGACCGTCGCCTCCGCCCGGAGGTCGCCGGTCGCCGGACGGAGGTAGCTCGCGTTGAGGTTCACCGTCGCGACCCCGCCGGCGAGCGGGTCCTCGAACGCGGTGCGTTGGACGACCCCGCCGGCGGTGTCGATCAGGGTCGCGGCCACGCCGCCGTGGATGGTGCCGCCGTCGCTGTTCGTCAGCTTGTCGTCGAACGGGATCGAGAGGACGACCCGCCCGCGCTCGACGACGTCGACCGACGTGTTCAGCCACGAGAGGTAGCCGTGCTCCTCCTCGATGCGTCGCTCGACGAGCGCGACCGCCTCCGCGGAGAGCGGGTCCAGATCCGCGACGTCCGTCCGGTTCATACCATCCCCTCGCGAGCCGCCCGCTTGTAGCCCCCGAAACGGGAAACAACCGGTGCGATGTTGGCGACGCCGACGGCGGGCCGGCGTCCGGCGACGCCGCGACCGGTCCGACCGGTTATCACCGATACCGAGCCAGCCCTCCCGTGACCTGACGCGTCGCCCGCGGCGGCCGAGACGGGAGTCCGGCGCACCGCCGCGGCAGACGCCGGCGCCGGCTGTTCGCCACACCGAGGTCTAGCGCCGCCGCGGAGTCCCTCATCCCACTCCGAGACGGGTCGGGTCGTCGCTCGGCACCACGTCGAGCGACACCGATTCGCCGATCGCGAACTCGCGGTCCGGGCAGACCACCTTCGCGCCGTACCCCGCGTCGCGCGCCGCGAACAGCGACAGCCCCACGACCCGCTCGCCGTTCGCGAGCACGTCGACCGGGTCCCACGCGAGCCCGCGACCGTTCGCGACGCCGACGCGAGTCCCCCACAGCGTCGCCGTCTGTGCCCCGTCGCGGCCGTCGTCCCCGTCGCCGCCGAAGGCGCCGCCGCCGGCGTAGTGGGCCAGTCCGCCGTCGAGCGGGATCCCCTCGTCGCTCGCGAGCGCCGCGAACGTCCCGCCCGGATCGAGGTGCCTCGGGGCGTCGAGGAGCGCGTGGGTCGGTCCGCGTTCGACCACGACGCCGCTCCCGTCCCAGGAGATCGGCTCGACCGCGACGTCGACGTCGACCGGGAGCGACCCGCTCGCCCTGAGAGCGCTCGCGCCGGGCGCCCGGAACCCGAGGTGGACGTGGTCGTCGACCCACTGCCCGAAGAAGCCGGACCGCGTCGTCGGCCCGAGGTCGTCACCGACCGCGACGCGGTCGCCCGGCGACACCTCGGGGATCACGTGGAGGATGCGAGCGACCGTCCCGACCTCGGCGTCCGCCCGCCGACACCACTCGTCGTCGAGGTCGACGATAATCAGGTGATCCTCGCTCGCTGCGTACGATCGGTCCGGACAGCCGACGGTCCGCGTCTCGCGGACGACCCCGGCGACGGGTGAGATTCCTCTTCCGGCTTCCGGGTACAGGTCGACGGCACAGCCGTCGTCGTGGGCTGGGTACGGCGAGTTGAACCGTGAGAACCGCCGGAACCCGTCGAGGGCGTCCGGCGGCAGCGTAACGGACATCGTCGGTTACAGGGCGGGGCTCGACCGTGAAATCGTCGTCGACAGCGACGGTCCGGATCGGAACGTCGCCGGCCACACGCGTAACGGGGCCGGTCGCCGCCGCGGCGTGACCTCAGTCCCCCGCCGGCTCGAGTCCCGCGATGACGAACCGAGCGCCGCCGGAATCGGACTCCTCCACCGAGAGGGTCCAGTCGTGGGCCTCGGCGATGTCGACGACGATCGCGAGCCCGAGTCCCGTCCCGCCGCCGAGCGAGACGCCGCGTTCGGTCACCTCCGACCGCTGTTCCGGCGGGATACCAGGGCCGTCGTCGGCGACGGCGAGCGCGACGCCGTCCGGCCGTCGATCGATCCCGACTCGCACCGCGACGTCGTCGCCCGCGTGGTCGAGCGCGTTACGGAACAGGTTCGAGAGCAGCTGTTCGAGCCGGTCGCCGTCGGCGAGCACCGTCGCGTCCGGCCCGTCGACGGAGAGCGTCGCGTCCGCGGTCTCGAGCCGCGACCAGACTCGCCGGACGGTCGCGTCGAGGGACACCCGGTCCGCGGAGTCGACGGAGCGGCCCGCCGTCGCCAGCGAGAGGAGCCCCTCGATGAGGTCGTCCATCCGCTCGTGAGCGTTCGCCGCCCGGTCGAGCGCGCGGTCGTTCTCGCCCCCGTCGTGACGCGCGAGTTCGACCGCCGCGGACGCCGCGGCGAGCGGGTTCCGGAGGTCGTGAGAGACCACGCCGGCGAAGTCCTCGAGGCGCTCGTTCTGTCGCTCGAGCTCCGCCTCGCGGCGTTCGAGCTCCGTCTGTCGCCGTTCGCGCTCGGTCACGTCGCGGAGCAGGAACACGTGTCCGCGGTCCGTCCCGCGGGGGTCTGTTATCGGGTCCTCCTGGATGTCGAACTGCCGCCCGCCGATGGTGAGGGGGTGTTTGTCCCCCGTTTCCAGCCGCGGGAACACCGTCGAGAGCGACGATCCGACCGCGTCCGACGGGAGCAGTTCCTCGGCCGCGGGATTGAGGTCGCGGATTCGGCCGTCGGAGCCGGCCACGATCACCGGGTCTTGCATCACCTCGACGGCGGTGTCGCGGGCGACGACCGCCGCGTCGAGCGTGCCCAGCCAGAACACCGTCCCGTACAGGAAGACGCCGTGGACGACGAGCCCCGACGGGAACCACGCGAGGTTCGCGTAGCTGCCAAGGTCGACCACGGTGGCGATCCCGCCGAGAATCGGAAACAGCGTCCCGAGCAGGATCACGAACGTCTGGAGGCGGTACCGGTTGCCGGTCCGCTGGTACAGGTCCACGACGACGAGAACGCCGACGGCGCAGAGCCCGTAGGCGTACAGCAGGAAGCCGAAGTCGGCGGGTCCCAGCTCGAGCGCGAGCAGCGTGAACGGCCTGTCGACGACCGCGGCGAGCGACTGCCGGGAGAGCCCGTGCGTGGCGCTCGACCACGCGAGCAGGACCCAGACGAACGGGGGCGTCGCCAGCGCGACGATCCGGTGCTCCGTCCGCCACTGGTCGTGGCCGGCGAACGCGAGCGTAAACGCCGTCCAGAGTCCGGGAATCGCGGCGATCAGCGGCGTCGCGAGGTTGAGCGTGACCACCATAGCCAGCTCGCTCGCGGTCGCGACCCTGACGGCGTACAGCAGCGAAATTCCGCCGCTACACAGCAGATAGAGCGCGACCTCGGTGCCGCCCGGCTGGTCGCGCTCCCGCCACGCGACGCGACCGAGCCACAGTCCGATGACCCCGGCGAGCAGGCAGGCTGCGAGGTACGCTCGCACCGGCAGCGCGCCGAGGTCGCTCATCGATACGATACCCAGTCCGAGGCTCGCCAAAACGTTTGTGTCATACGTTCGGGGGCGCGTCGACGCCGGTGAGATCTGGTAGACGGCGCGTGGGTTCGGGCGAAACCGCCTTGTCGCTCGCCGGCCTGTGAGCGGGTATGCGGGTACTCAGGGGAACGCTGGACGATCCCGTGGCCGACCGGGAGCGGACCGGGACGCTGCTCGCGACCGCGAGCGAGGGGACGCCCGGGCTCCGCGTGTGGACGCCCGCCCGGCAAGTCGCCTTCGGGCGCCGCGACGCCCGTGCCGACGGATTCGACCGCGCCGCGCGGATCGCCGCGGACCGGGGGTTCCGGCCGATCGAGCGCGACGTCGGCGGACGAGCCGTCGCGTACGCCGGCGAGACGCTCGCGTTCGCGCACGCGATTCCGCTGGACGGCGGCGGTGCGACGGGGGACGGAGCGATCACCGAGCGGTACGACCGGACCGTTGAGACAGTCGTCGACGCGCTACGGGGACTCGGCGCCGACGTCGTCGCCGGCGAGCCGCCGGCGGCGTTCTGTGCGGGCGACCACTCTGTGCGCGTCGCCGGCGGCGGGAAGGTGTCGGGGATCGCACAGCGCGTCCGGGCCGACGCGGCGCTGGTCGCCGGATGCGTCGTCGTCTCGCCCGCGGACGCGCGAGCGGTCGCCGCCGTCAGCGACGCCGTCTACGACGCGCTGGACGTCTCGTTCGATCCCGAGACGGTCGGCAGCGTCGCGGCCGCCGGGGGACCCGCCGAGCCGGACTCGGTCGCTCGGGCGCTGGAGGACGCGTTCGTCGACGGCCCGTGGGGCGACGGGTCGCGGCGGGTGGAGCGGGTCGGCGCCGAACGCTGACCGGTGTCGACGGTCGATTCGACCGCCGAACGGCGCGCGCGAGCCGATCGGGGGCGGACCTCGGTTTCGACGTGCTTTTTATTCGCGGGGGTCTCGGTTCGCCCATGGCCGAATTCAAAGTCGTCATCGCCGACCCCGAGAGCGGCGAGACGTTCCAGCGCGAGGTCGACGGACAGGACGCCAACCGATTCCTCGGTCGAGAGATCGGCGACGAGATCGGCGGCGACGCCGTCGGGCTCTCCGAGCACACGATCGCGATCACCGGCGGCTCGGACGAGACGGGCCGCCCGATGCGCGAGGACGTCTCGGGCACCCGCCTGAAGGAGCTCCTGCTCGACGGCGGCGTCGGCTTCAAGCCGTCCCGCGAGGGCGAGCGAAAGCGGATCACCGTCCGCGGTCGCGAGATCGACGACGACGTCGCACAGATCAACGTCTCGGTCGTCGAGGGCGACGACGTCGCCGCCGCGCTGGGCGAGGACGACGCCGAAGACGACGAGTAAGCGCCCCTTTTCGATGCCCCGCGTACCCTCCGACGACGAGGGCGTCGCCTCGGTCCGCGTCTCGCTGGCCCGGAGCGGCGGCACCCGTCGCCCCTGCGTGCGGATCCCCGAAGACGACGCGCTCGACGGCCGCGTCGAGTCCGGGACCTGCGAGTCGCTGGCGATGACCCCCGGCGACGTGATCCGCGTCGTGATCGACCGCGAGGAGCGCTACGCGCCGGTGACGGCCGACGGCTCCGGACGGCTCCTCCGCGGCGCGTTCGACAACCGTCGGCTCGCGCGGGAGGCGGGCGGAGGCGAGAACCGCCTGGTCGCGTGGCTCGACGCGAACGGTCGGGAGCCGGGCGACAGCGTGGTTCTCGACGTGATCGTGCCGGGGGAGCTGTACGGACTCCGGATCCCCGGCGAGCGGGCCGTGTACGACGCGACGCGCGGGCCCCGGTCGTCGCTGGCGGACATCGCGCGCGACCTCGACGGCTGAGGCCGGAGCGGAGGGCTCTCGGACCCGACATCGCCGTCGCACGGACACCGTCCGCGGGTCGGATCGCTTATTCTCGCTCGGCCCCGATCGGGAGACATGAGAGAGGTCGACGCGGATCTGACGGCGCTCGACCGCGGGATCATCAACGCCTTCCAGGGGGGGTTCCCGGTGACGGAGCGGCCGTTCGAGCCGGCCGCGGCGGCGCTGCGGGACCACGGCGTCGACGTGACCGGGGCCGAGCTGTGCGAGCGCGTCCGCGAGCTCGACGCCGAGGGGATCTTATCCCGGTTCGGCGCGCTCGTCAACGCCGAAGAGATCGGCGGGGCGGCGTCGCTCGTCGCGATGCACGCCCCCGAGGACCGCTACGACGAGGTCGCCGAGACGGTCAACGAGTTCACCGCGGTGGCGCACAACTACGAGCGCGAGCACCCGCACCTCAACATGTGGTTCGTGGTGAGCGTGGCCGATCACCCTGACCCGGACAAGGACGGGAACGACCGCGTCGAGGAGGTGCTCGCGGAGATCGAGGCGGCGACGGGACAGGAGACGTACAACCTGCCGAAGCTCCGCGAGTTCCACGTCGGCGCGAAGTTCCTCGTCGACGGCCCGGTGCCCGACGGCGACGTGGACCTGTCCGATCTCGGTCCGGAGGTCGCCCCGAGCGACCGGGAGACGCTCACGCCCGCCGAGCGCGACCTCGTCGTCGAGATCCAGGGCGGGCTCCCGATCACGGAGACGCCCTACGCCGACGTGGCGGCCGCGCTCGACGCCGACGTCGACTGGGTGATCGAGACGATCAAGCGGTTCGACGCGGAGGGGAAGGTGCGCCGCGTCGGTGTCATCCCGAACCACTACGCGCTCGGATACACGGAGAACGGGATGACCGTCTGGGACGTGCCCGAGGACGCCCTCGGCGAGGTCGGGCCGGCCGTCGCCGCGCTCGACTTCGTCACGCACTGCTACGAGCGCCCCCGGCACGCGGGCGTCTGGGAGTACAACTTCTTCGCGATGACGCACGGGCGGACGGAGGCCGAGAGCGAGCGCCGCATCGCGGAGGTGAAAGAGCTGATGGACGAGCACTGGGACGTCGGCCCGAACGACTGGGACACGCTGTTCTCGACGCGCATCCTGAAGAAGACGGGGATCCGGATCGCCGACCGCGCGGACAGCAACACGGCGTGAGCCCCCTCGTGCCCGTCCGGAGGCGTTCGACGTGATCCCGCTCTACCACGACTTCGACGGAGAGTCGGTGCTCGTGTTCGGCGGCGGGGCCGTGGGCGCGCGGAAGGCGTCACGGTTCGCCGGCGAGGCCCGCGTCGTCGTCCTGAGCCCGGCGTTCGACGATCGGCTCGTCGACCTGGCGACGGGAAGCGACAGAGAAGTCGAACTCGTCCGCGCCGCGCCGGACGCCGACGCAGTCGGCGGGTGGGTCGACCGGGTCGAACCGGCCCTCGTGGTCGCCGCCACCGACGACGCCGCCGTCAACGAGGCTGTCGAGGCCGCAGCGCTCGACGCCGGCCTGCTCGTCAACCGGACGGACGTGTCGGCCGCGGACCGCTCTTCCGACGGCCGCGAGGCTCGGAGCGTCGTCGTGCCGGCCACCGTCGAGGACGACCCGGTCCGGGTCGCGCTCTCGACGGGAGGCGCGAGTCCGGCGCTCGCGAAGGCGCTCCGCGAGCGCGTCGAGGCCGAGATCGACGGCGCCGGCGCGATGGCGGAGCTCTCCGGAGAGCTCCGCGCGGAGCTCAGAGAGCGGGGAATCGACCCCGAGACGCGCCGGGAGGCGATCCGTCGCGTCGTGCGATCCGAAGGGGTTTGGAAGGGTTTACAAAAGGGGAGATCCAACGGACGCCAAGAGGCGTATTCCGTGATCGAGGAGGTACTCAACCAATGAAGGAAACGGGAGCTGTCGCCGGCGTGAGCGTCGCTCACTCCCGCGCGACGGTCGACGAGATCGAGTCGGCCGGCGGCGACGGCGTCCGTGCCACCGTCTCGGACCTGCTCGCGCGCGACGGCGTCGAGGAGGCGTTCGCCCTCCAGACGTGTAACCGCTCGGAGGCGTTCGTCGTCACCGGCCGGACCGTCGACGGGGCCGACGCGCTGGCGTCGTTCGCACCGGACGTCCGCGGCGGGGCGGTCCGCCGATTCGACCACGAGGAGAGCCTGGAACACCTGATGCGCGTCGCCTCCGGACTGGAGTCGCTCGTGCTCGGCGAGGACCAGATCATCGGCCAGCTGCGGGAGGCGTACGAGGAGTCGAAGTCCGCGGGCGGCATCGGGCCCGTCCTGAAGGACGCCGTGACGAAGGCGCTCCACGTCGGGGAACGCGCGCGCAACGAGACGTCGATCAACGAGGGCGTCGTCTCCCTCGGCTCGGCCGCGGTCCGGCTGGCCGCGACCGAGATCGACCTCACCGACGGGTCGGCGGTCGTGGTCGGCGCCGGCGAGATGGGGACGCTCGCGGCCCGGACCCTCGACGACACCGCCGTCTCTCAGATCGTCGTCGCCAACCGGACGGTGCCGAACGCGGAGTTCGTCGCCGGCGAGGTAGACACGCCGTCGAAGGCCGTCTCGCTGGCGGACCTCCCGGCGGTCGTTCCCGACGCCGACCTCGTGATCTCGGCGACCGGGAGCCCGGAGCCGGTGGTCGGCCCGGAGCACGTCGCGGACGCGGATCGGCTGGTCTGCATCGACATCGCCCAGCCCCGCGACGTGGACCCGGCGGTCGCCGAGCGCGACGGGCTCGCGCTGTACGACATCGACGCGCTGGAGGACGTCACCGAGCAGACCCGCGAGAGCCGCGAGGCGGAGGCGCGCGAGGTCGAGGCGATCATCGAGGAGGAGCTCGACCGCATCCTGCAGGCGTACAAGCGCAAGCGCGCCGACGACGCGATCTCCGCGATGTACGCGGGCGCCGACCGCGTGAAAGCCCGCGAGGTCGACCGCGCGCTGTCGAAGCTGGAGTCGCAGGGCGAGCTGACCGACGAGCAGCGCGAGACCGTCGAGGACATGGCGGACGCCCTGGTCGGACAGCTGCTCGCGGCCCCCACCAGCTCGCTGCGCGACGCCGCCGGCGAGGACGACTGGGAGACGATCCGGACGGCGCTCCGGCTGTTCGACCCCGAGTTCGACGCGCCGCCCGAGGTCCCGGGCGGCGAGTCGGCGAGCGCCGGGGGCGTTCCCGACCTCGACGGTCCGCCGGAGTCGGTCGCCGAGGAACTGGACGATTAGGTCGGTTTCAGTGTGACTTCGGTCGGGTTAGGGGTGGGAAGCCTGCTCCGAAGCGCTGTTGTTCATTTATAAATGGCTGATCTCGGATCGGCAGTGAACACGGCTAAAGCCCCAGTCGCCGGCGGCTCCGCCGACGGCAACCTCGCACGCGCTCTCGCCGGCGGCAAAGCCGACGGCGGTCAGTGAGACCTTCGGTCTCTCACTACTCGCGCCCTTCGGGCGCTCGGAGGCGCGCAGAGCGAGAGCGAAGCTCTCGCCTGCAGCCGGCGCGTAGCGCCGACGACGCCACCGCAAGAAACGTTTATAAACCGTTTGAGAGACGCTCTCGGTCCGACTGCGACGGAGCCGATCCGGACGGACCGTCGCTCTTTATTCCCCCGGCCGTTCCACGGATCGGTATGCAGCTCTCCGAGTACGCGCGGCGGCTCGACGAGGAACTCGACACGGCGGCGTACGCCGACGTCGACGCCAGCGCGAACGGGGTACAGGTCGGTCCGGCCGACGCCGAGGTCGAGCGCTTCGCGTTCGCGGTCGACGCCGCGCAGGCGACGATCGAGGCCGCCGGCGAGGCGAACGCCGACGTCCTCGTCGTCCACCACGGGATCTCCTGGGGCGGGATCGAGCGCGTCACGGGGTCGACGTACGACCGGATCGAGGCCCTGATCGAGCGCGACCTCGCGCTGTACGTCTCGCACCTGCCGTTGGACGGCCACCCCGATCTCGGCAACGCGGTTGGCGTCGCGGGCGCGGTCGGGCTCGAGGACCGAGAGCCGTTCGGCGAGATCGGGCCGGTGACGATCGGGACCGTCGGCGAGCCGACCGAGCCCCTCTCGGCCGCGTCGATCCGCGAGACGCTTGACGGGTTCGAGGGGCAGCCAACGGGGGAAGCGGGTCCGACGCGAGTCCTCGACTTCGGGCCCGACGAGATCGAGCGCGTCGCGGTCGTCACCGGCTCGGGCGTCGACTGGCTCGACGAGGCGGTCGAGGCCGGCGCCGACGCGCTGATCACCGGCGAGGGGAAACAGCAGGTCTACCACGACGCGCGGGAGGCCGGGATCACGGTGTTCCTCGCCGGCCACTACGCGACCGAGACGTTCGGGGTGCGGTCGCTGGCGTCGCTGTCGGCGGAGTGGGGGCTGGAGACCGAGTACGTGAGTCACCCGACGGGGCTGTAGGCCGGTCGTCTCGACCGCTCGGGCCTCCCGAGCGTCGCCGCCGAACGCAACCCTTACCGCTCGCGTCCGCACACTCCGGGTATGCGCGATCACTTCGAAATTCGGGACCACGACGCCGCCGGACGGATCGGCCGGCTGGAGGTCCCCCGCGCCGGGGTCACGGTCGAGACGCCGGCGCTGCTGCCCGTCGTCAACCCCAACGTGCTCACGGTCGAGCCGTCGCGGCTCCGCGAGGAGTTCGGCGCGGAGATGCTGATCACCAACTCCTACATCATCCGGAGCACGGACCGGATCCGCGACCGCGTGCTGGACGAGGGGCTCCACGACTTCCTCGGGTTCGACGGCGCGATCATGACGGACTCCGGCTCCTTCCAGCTCGCCGAGTACGGCGACATCGACGTGACCACCGAGGAGATCATCGAGTTCCAGCGGCGGATCGGGAGCGACGTGGCGACCCCCGTCGACGTCCCGACCCCGCCGGACGTCGACCGCGAGCGCGCCGAGCGCGAGCTGGAGACCACGGAGCGCGCCCTCGCCGACGCGGCGGCCGCGGAGACGGGTGAGATGCTCGTCAACGCCCCCGTCCAGGGCTCGACGTTCCCGGACCTCCGGGAGGCGGCGGGGCGGCACGCGACGGCCACCGACCTCGACGTGTTCCCGGTCGGCGCGATGGTGCCGCTCCTCAACTCCTACCGCTACGCCGAGGTCGTCGAGGCGGTGCGCGCCGCGAAGCGCGGGCTCGACCCGGACGCCCCCGTGCACCTGTTCGGCGCGGGCCACCCGATGATGCTCGCGCTGGCGGTCGCCGCCGGCTGCGACCTGTTCGATTCCGCCGCCTACGCGCTGATGGCGCGCGACGGGCGCTACCTCACGGTGTCCGGGACCGAACACCTGGAGGAGATGGAGTACTTCCCCTGCTCGTGCCCGGTGTGCGCCGAGCACACGCCCGCGGGGCTCCGCGGGCTCGAGGCGGACCCCGACGCCGACGCGTCCGCCGAGCGGCTGCTGGCCGAGCACAACCTCCACGTCACCTTCGAGGAGCTCCAGCGCGTGAAGGCCGCGATCCGGGCCGGGAACCTCCTCGAACTGGTCGACCGTCGCGCCCGCGGCCACCCCGCGATGCTCGACGGCTACCGCGCGCTGCTGGACCACGCCGACGAACTGGAGCGCACGGACCCGGTCTCGAAGGACGCGTTCTTTTACACCTCCCACGAGTCGGCCCGGCGCCCGGAGGTCCGACGCCACCGCGACCGGCTCGCCAGGTTGGCGGTGCCGGACCGCCTGCTGCTCACGGAGTCGAACGCGCCGTCGACCCACGACTACGACGCGGTGTGGCGCGTGAAACCTCCCTTCGGTCCCTTCCCGCGGGCGCTCTCGGAGACGTACCCGCTCACCGCGGAGGTCCCCGAGCGAGTCGACGACGCGGCGCGGGTCGCCGCGGCCGAGGGCGTCGCCACCCTCGCGGCCGCGAACCCCGAGACGGCGATCACGCTCGGCCACGACGGCTGGCCCGAGGCCGCGCTCGCCGCCGTCCCGGACCGCGTCGAGACGGAGGACCTGCGGACGCTCGGGCGGTCGGGGTAAGGGGGCTCGTTGAGTCCCTCAAGCGGAGACAGTTTTCAGCGGTCGTGCTGAATACAGCACGCCTGTGTCGCATCTGGGCCACCAGTTTCCACACACTGAGAATTTCAACCAAACTATATATTAGATTATGATCAATCATTATATATGGAGGAACACTTCTTGATTCCGGTAGACGATTCAGAGCCGGCGATCGACGCCCTCGATCACGCCGTCAAGAACTATCCCGATGCCAGCATCACGGCGTTGCACGTCGTTGATCCCTCAGAGTTCAGCAGTGCGGCGAGCATCGAGGGGGCCGCCACGTACGCGGACATGATTGAGAGTTACGAGGGCAAGGCCGAGGAACTCCTTGAGGAGATGAGCGAACGGGCCGCCGAACGCGGTGTGAGCATCGAGACGGATTACGTCGTCGGGAAGGTTGCTCGGTCGATAGTGGACTACGTCGACGAACACGACATCGACCACGTCGTCATTGGAAGCCACGGCCGGAGCGGAGCAACTCGTGTCCTGTTGGGAAGCGTCGCCGAGTCGGTCACTCGCCGTGCGCAGGTACCCGTAACGGTCATCCGGTAAGCGGCCAACCAGACCAATCAACGTCGTTCCCGAACGCAGCACAGGGTGACATCTGACTATCGTGGCGTGCTGAATCCACTCTCTGTATTCAGCAGCCACGTTCTGTCGCGTTCTGAGACGTTCGAAAGGGACCGGAAAAAACGACCGCGCGACGCTATTCCTCTCCCGACCCCATCCGCTTCGAGTAGTCCCACGTGTGGAGTCGCTCCGGCTCGATCCGGATCCGAACCTCCTCGCGCTCCGGGCGGAGGAGCCGCTTCCCGGTCGGGTTATCGACGCCGCCCAGATACCGCTCGAGCAGGGCGCGGAGCAGCTCCTTTTCCTGATCCGGCGACACCGTCGCGCGCCCTCGTCCCCGGACCCCTTTATAAGGAGGGTCGTTCGTCGATACCTCGAAGGAGACGTGGTCGTCGTGCGCGAGGAACGCCACGAGGTCGGCGTCGGCGCTCGTCGCGCAGTGGACGGCGCCGTCCCACGAGAACCACAGCGAGACGATCCACGGGTGGTCCGCGGGGGTGCGACAGCCGAGGCGGACCGGGACGCGCGCGTCGGTCAGGAACTCGTCGACGCGCTCGCGGTCCCACGGGCCGGACAACTCCATGCGGTCCCTTCGGTCGGTTCCGTCCTAACGGTTGCGGCGCGGAACACAAGAGAATTGACCGTCCCCGCGCGAGGGGGAGTATGACTGAGTACTTCGAGGTCCACGAGCGCGACGGCGCCGCCCGACTCGGTGAGCTACGGCTCGCCGACCCGGTGACGACGCCGGCGCTCGCGGACCCGTTCCTCGAGGACGCTGGCAGCCTCTGGGCCGGCGCCCGGGAGGTGCCCGACGGCGACGACGGCGCGCTCACGGTCCTCCCGCACCGCTCGTTCCCCGCGGGGACCCGCGAGGAGGTCCGCGAGTCGTTCGCGGTCGACCACCCGGACGTCGACTACCCCTCGGCCGCCGTCGTCGACAGCGCCGGGGCGCGCGACGTGGGCGCCGACGCGTACCTGCTCTCGGACGCGTCCGGGTTCGTGGGCCACGGCGAGGCGTTCCGCGACGCGGTCGTCGCCGCGAAGGAGGCGCTACCCGCCGACACGGCGCTGTTCCTCTCGGGCGTCGCCACGCCGCTGAACGTCGCGCTCCTCGCGTACGCCGGGGTCGACCTCGTGGACGCGTCGCTCGCTCGGGCGAAGGGGACGCAGGGGATGTACTGCACCGCGGACGCGGAGCACTTCTTGGAGGACCTCGACGAGCTGCCCTGTGCCTGCCCCGCGTGCGCGACGCCCCGCGAGGAGTTCACCCGCGCCGACTGCGCGGAGCACAACGTCAACGCGCTCCGCGCCGAGCTCCGGCGCGTCCGCGAGCGGGTCCGGGCGGGCCGCCTGCGGGACTACGTCGAGGGGCAGGCCCGCCACGAGCAGTGGCTCACGGCCGCGTTCCGCGAGTTCGACGACCAGTGGGGGTACATGGAGGAGCGGACGCCACTCATGCGGGACGCGGAGGTGACCGCGGCGACCGCGGAGACGCTGGACCGCGTCGAGATCCGGCGGTTCGCCGACCGCGTCACGAGCCGGTACCGGAACCGGTTCACCGACCAGCCGCTCGTGTTGGTGCCCTGTTCGGCAACCAAGCCGTACAGCGACTCCCAGAGCCACGGGCAGTTCCACGACGCGATCCAGTGGCGCGGCCACACCGTCTCGATGACCTCGCCGATCGGCGTGGTGCCTCAGGAACTGGAGACCACCTACCCGGCCCAGCACTACGACGCGGTCGTTACCGGCGACTGGAGCGAGGACGAGATCGGGTTCGTCGCCGAGGTACTCCGGCGGTACCTCCGGCGCAACGACTACTCGCGCGTGATCGCGCACGTCCCCGACCACGGCTACCGCGAGATCTGCGAGCGGGTCGAGCGCGACCCCGAGATCGACGTCCCCTTCGAGTACACCTGCGTCGGCCACCCGACGGCAGACGAGTCGCTCGGGGAGCTGAACGCCGCCCTCCGGGGGGAGCCCGCCTACAGCAAGCGCGAGCGCGAGCACAACACGGTCCGGGCGATCGCCGACTACCTGCTCGGCGACGGCGCGGGCGACGACCTGTTCGGCGGGCCCGGCGAGGCCGACATTCGGACCACGGGTCGGTACCCTAAACTGCAGGTGTGGGGCGACGACCCCGACGCCGGCCGCGAGGGCGAGCCGGGCGAGCAGCTCGCGACGATGGTGCCGCAGTACGGCACCCTCTCGTTCACCCTCGCCGGCGCGCGCCGCTGGGTCGCGAGCGCCGCTCCCGCGAAGCGGGTCGAGATCGACCCGTTCGTCCCGCACGGCTCCGTCTTGGCGCCCGGCGTCGTCGACGCGGACGACGACATCCGCGTCGGCGACGAGGTCGTCATCGAGGGGCCGAAGGCGTTCGCGGTCGGCCGCGCCGAGATGTCCGGCCCGGAAATGGTCGACTCGACCCGCGGCGTCGCCAGCGAGGTTCGCCACGTCGACGAGAAGTAGGGACGCGAACGGCGCATCACTAATCATAAACAGAATTGCGGTGGCGCGCGCCTCAGAGCGGCCTTGGGCCGCGAGCCGCACGCGCGAGGTCGTCGGGCGAAGCCCGACTGCCAGAGGCGCGTCGCTCCTCGCTGTCGCCGGCGCGACGCGCCGGCTGCCAGAGGGACCGAAGGTCCCTCGCCCGACGCCGCGAGCGCTTTTAAGCGCGAGCGGCGAGGCTGGGGAGGCGTGAGGCAGTAGTGTGGTTGCAGGTGGGTGGGGATTGGAGGTGTTCTCCACCGATCCATCAGGAGCGATTTAACATTGATCAACCGAGTATAACCGCCCGATCAGTAGCTTCAAAACCGCGCCGGACCGATCCGGGCACATGGCGCTCGAAAAGGACGTGGACTGTCCCTCGTGCGGAGAGACCCAGTCGTTCTACCGGACCGCGGCGATGACCCTCCACCTCGGCGAGAAGACGAAGTGGCGGTGTCCCGAGTGCGGCTACGGCTACGTCGAGATCAACGGGATCGACACGCTCCCGGCCTGACCCGCGAGCGCAGGTCCAGACCCTCGGTCCCCGCACCGTCGGTCTTGACATCCTCCCCGCGCTGAAGCGCGAGGATTCCCACGGCACCGCACCGCTGGGTTGGGATGTTTAAGATTCGTAGCTACCGCAGTGGGCGGCTACTGGCTGTGCCAATCAGCCGTTACTCTTATCCCGGCATGGGATTCAGAGATACGTTTTGACTGCACCCCGATTCCGACACAGAAGGAGTGTCTTC
>NZ_JAWOBM010000069.1:0-34678 GCF_046498025.1 Halorubrum sp. | reverse complement strand
GCCTCGCTGGTCGGCACGATGCGGCTGTTCGGGCTGCCGCTCAACGCCCTGACGGCGACGATCCTCTCGATCGCGATCGGGATCGGGATCGCCTACTCGGTCCACATCACCGCCCGCTTCATCGACGAGTACAACGAGGGCGGCGACGCCGCCGCCGCGCTCCGAACGACCCTGACCGGGACCGGCGGCGCCCTCACCGGGAGCATGCTCACGACCGCGCTCGGGACGGGCGCGCTCGGCCTGGCGATCACGCCCGTCCTCGGGAACTTCGGGCTGCTGATCGCCCTGAGCGTGCTCTACTCGTTCGCGCTCTCGGTGATCGCGCTGCCGCCGGCGCTGTTCCTGTGGGACCGGTACCAGACCGGCGCCCCCCTCGTCGGCCGTCGCCGCGGCGTCTAGTCGCGGAACGCGGCGGTCGTCCGTCCGTGGCGCCCGTCTGCAGGGAGGTCGAGTCCGCGGGACACACGCCGCGTTCGCGCAGTCCGCGAGGGGCGATTGACGACGACGAAACGGACCTCGGCGCCGGCGGCGAAGCGGTCGAACCGGCGCACCGCGCCGGCGTCGTCACAGCCGATATTCCCGAGAGCATCTCCGAATAAGAACGCTCTTATAAATCGGGTGAGGACGGGCCGGTATGCCCAAAATAAGCGTCGAGATCCCGGGCGAGCTGCTCGACGACCTCGACGAGCACGTCGGCGACGACGGAAAGTTCGTAAATCGCAGCGACGCCGTCCGCGCGTCGATCCGCAAGACGCTCGACCTCCTCGACGAGATCGACGCGCGTCACGATCGGCTCGACTCCGTCGAGGACGGCGGCGACGGGGCGAGCGATGAGTAGACGGACGGGGACCGCGGCGGGCGCCGACGGCCCGTTCGCGACCGACCCGCTCGACCGCTCCGCGGTCGCCGCGGTCGGGCTGATCACCCTCTTCGTCGTCGCGCTCGCGACCGCACAGCTCACCGCCGCGAAGGTGATCGCCCTCCCGCTGCCGGTCGCGCTCCCGGTCGTCGGCCCCGAGATCACCCTGCCGGGCGCCGCGCTCGCGTACGCGCTCACGTTCCTCGCGTCGGACTGCTACGCCGAGCTGTACGGCCGCCGAGCGACGCAGGTGGTCGTCAACGTCGCCTTCCTCGCGAACTTCCTCGTGCTCGCCCTCGTCTGGTCGACGCTCGCCGCGCCGGGCGTGAACCCGGAGGTCGCGGCCGCGTTCGACACCGCCCTCGGCCCCGCGACGAACGTCGTCGCCGGCAGCCTGCTGGCGTACCTCGTGAGCCAGAACTGGGACGTGATCGTCTTCCACGCGATCCGCGACCGCACCGGTCGCGACATGCTGTGGCTGCGCAACGTCGCCTCGACCGCCAGCAGCCAGGCGCTCGACACCGCGATCTTCGTGGGCGTGGCGTTCTACGCGGCGCCGCTCCTGCTCGGCGTCGGCGACCCCCTCCCGGGGAACGTCCTCCTCGCGCTCGCCCTCGGACAGTACCTCCTCAAGCTCGCGATCGCCGTCCTCGACACGCCGATCGTCTACCTCGTCGTGGGCGCGGTCCGCGAGTAGGCGGCGTCGTCCCGCCTCGGTCGCCACTCCCGCCGCCCGTCAGTCGTCCCCGACCGCCGGCGCCGGAGCCAGCGCCCGCGCGGGTCGCGCGGGCAGGTCGGCGGGCACGCGCTCGAAGGAGGCCCCGGAGTCACGGGTCCGGTACAGCCCCCCGTCGTGCAGCGCCCAGACCGCTCCGGCGTCCCGCCCGCTCGCGAGGACCGCCCGGTAGGTCCCCTCGCCCGTGGGTATCCCCCGATCATCGAGTCGCTCGAACCGCGGCGTCCCGGACGGGCCGTCCCCGGCCGTCCGACGGTACAGGTACGCCTCGCCGCGGCGATGGGCCGCGCTCGCCCCCGACGCCGCGCTCGCGAGGACCGTCTCCGGATCGCCGGGGTCGACCGCGATCCCCCAGACGTACCTGTGGTCGAGTCCCGCGTCGACGACGGTCCACGACCGACCCCGATCGCGGCTCTCCGCGAACCCGTCGCCCGCGGCGACGTACACGCGGTCCGGCGCGTCCGGGTGCGTCGCGAGCGCGTGGGTGTCGCGACGGGAGCCCTCCGGTCGGTCGGTCCACGTCTCGCCGCCGTCCGGCGTGACGACGAGCGCGCCGGCCTCGATCCCCACGAACCAGCGCTCCGGGTCCGCCGGACAGGGCTCGATCCAGCGGACGTGATGGGTGTCCGGGCGCGGCGGGAACGACCACTCGGACGCCGAGGGCACGTCGGTCAGCCCCGCGACCGGCTCGACCGTCTCGCCGCCGTCGGTCGACCGGTAGACCCGCGAGGGCTCCGTCCCGACCCAGACGACCGACGGGTCGTGCGGGCTCGTCGCGACCGCCGTGACCGCGTCGGGGCCCGACCCTCCGGGTCCGAGCGTCTCGCTCGCGATCCGCTCGAACGTCTCCCCGCCGTCGACGGACCGGAACAGCCCGGAGTCGAACGTCCCGGCGAGCAGGCGGGCGGTGGCGACCGACGCCCCGCTCCCGCCGACCCCCTCGGAGCCGGGGACGACCGAGAGGCACTCGACCGCGCGGTCCGCCAGCCGGACGGAGACGTCGCCCGTCTCGGGATCGACGATCCGGAGCCCGTCGTCGTAGGCCGCGAAGAGGCGTGCGCACATGGGCCACGGTTCGCCGCGGCGCGACAAAAGCCTTCGACGGGCGCAAGAGACTTAGCGGCCGCCGCCGTGTGAACGGTAAGCATGGATCTCCGCGTGCAGGGTGACGTTCCCCCCGATCCGTTTCTCGGCGCCGCCGACCTGTTCGAGACCGAGTGTTCGCTGGCCCACCCGGTCCACGTGAAGGTGCGCGAGGACCCCGACGAGCGGACGTGGGCCGGCCACTACGACGGCTACCACGTCCTCAACGTCTCGAAGCGCGCCGCCACCAGCGCGATGGCCCGCGAGCTCGCCGTCCACGAGCTCTCGCACATGGCGCGCTACGAGGAGGGCCACCCCTCCCACCTGCAGTCGACGGAGGAGGCGCTGTACCTCGGGCTCGCCGGCGAGCGCGTCGAGCGCCGCAAGCTCGCGCACTGCTATCAGATCGCGAATCACATGAAGGACATCTACGCCGACGACATAACGCTCTCCGTCGCGCCCGCGGACAAGCTCCTCGGCTTCTTGGAGTCCACCCTCGCGGCCGCGATCGCCGATCGGCCCGACGTCTCGCGGGACGGCTCCCCGCCCGTGACGGCCGGCGCCGACCCGGAGATCACCGCCGTCAACGCCGCGTTCGCGCTCGCGCTGGTCGAGCGCCACCACATCGCCGGCCCGGACCACCGGATCTACGACCTCGCGCGCGCCGCCGGCAGCGACACCGACGCGGTCGACGTCGACGCGTTCAAGGAGCGCTTCCTCGCGCTCGGTCCCGACCCCTCCGAGAGCGACTACCGGAAGGCGCTCGTGGGAGCCGCGCGCGCGTACGCGGTGTAGGGGCAATAGCGGCGCGAGACTACGATCCCTCGCGAAGAATTGAGCGCTGGACGAGCGACAGCAACGACAGTATATAAAATACACCGCGGTGGCGCGCGCCTCCGAGCGCCCTTCGGGCGCGAGCAGACCGCACGAGGCTGGGGAGGGGTGAGGCGCGGTGCTGTGCGGGGCGGGACTCAAAGGGGCAGTCGCCGGCGCGGAGCGCCGGCTGCCAGAGGCGCGAAGCGCCTCGCTGCCGCGAGGACGACTTAGGCGACGAAAGCACCGCAAGGAGCGAGTGAGACGAGCGACTGAGGAGCGCAGCGAGCGTAAGTCGTCCTCGCGGCTGGGGCTTTGGAGGTGTTCGCCGTCTATCTAGCATCGATCAGTTATAAGCGAGCGGCAGCGAGGCGCTTCGCGCCTCTGGCAGCCGGCGGCGTCGCCGCCGGCGACTGGGGCTTTGGAGGTGTTCTCCGCCACAGCGACTGCAACGAAGTATAACCGAGCGACTGAGGCTTCACAGGCGTTCACCGCCGAACCGCTGTCAGCTATTTATACCCAGACAGCGGGGCTTCCGGAACCAGTCTCGTCGCCACTAACCCGATAGAAACGCTCGGGACCAATTAAAACGCGCTTATAAATCCCCTAGTCCGCGTCGTCGGCCGTCGTCTCGGCCGCCTCGGCCTCGCCGTCGCCGCTCTCGTCGACGTCGAGCACGGTCACGCGCGCCGACATGATCCGGGTGTTGTCCACGCGCTCGATGCGGATCTCGACGCCGTCGAACTCGATCTCCTCGCCCTCCTCGACGAGCCGGCCGGCGCGGTTGAACACGAAGCCGGCGAGCGTCTCGAACTCCTCGCCCTCGGGGAGGTCGATGTCGAGGATCTCGTTGACCTCGTCGATGTTCACTTCCCCCTGCACGATCGCGACGTTCTCGTCGACGAACTCGACGGGCGCCTCCTCGTCGCCCTCCAGGATCTCGCCGACGATCTCCTCCACCATGTCCTCGAGGGTGATGATCCCCTCCGTGGTGCCGAACTCGTCGATGACGGTGACCATCTGGAGGCGGTTCTCCTGCATCTCCGCGAGCAGCTCGTCGGCGTTCTTCGACTCGGGGACGTGGAGCGTCGGCTTGACCACCCGCTCCAGGGAGGGCTCGCCCTCGGAGTAGCGGAGCTCCCGGACCAGGTCCCGCACGGTCACCACGCCGATGATGTTGTCGAGGTTCCCGTCGTAGACGGGGACGCGCTCGTGGTCGGCCTGGATGCACGTCTCGATCGCCTCCTCGACCGACTGCTCTTTCGCGACCGCGGTGACGTCGAGACGAGGCGTCATCACCTCCTTGGCGATGGTGTTGTTGAACCGGAAGATGCGGTCGAGCATCTCCCGCTCCTCCTCCTCGATGACGCCCTCGCGCTCGCCCGTCTCGATGATGTCCTGGATCTCGTCGCGGGTGACGTACGTCGACTCGATCGCCGCCGACCCGCCGATGACCTGGTTGACTCCCTTGACGATGTAGTCGAACAGCACCACGAGCGGGTACAGCGCGTACTCGGAGAGCTTCAGCGGCCGCGCGATCCGGAGCGCCCACGACTCGGTGTTCTCGACGGCGTAGGACTTGGGCGCGCTCTCGCCGAAGATCAGCACCAGCGTCGTGATACCGAACGTCGTCGCCAGCACGGACTGGCCGCTGGAGAGGAAGAAGCCGAACAGCGCGGTCGCGATGGAGGTCATCGCGACGTTGACGATGTTGTTGCCGACGAGGATCGTCACCAGCAGCCGGTGCGGGTTCGACTTCATCTCCTGGATCGTCTTCGCGCCCGTGACGTCCTCGTCGACGAGGCTGTCGACGCGGTGTTGCGGCAGGGAGAACATCGCGATCTCCGAGGAGGAGAAGAACGCGGACAGACCGATCAGCGCCGCGATCGCGAGGATACCGAGGGCGATCACCGCGTTCTCCCCCAGCAGCGGCAGCTGTAACAGATCGGCCGGTAGCGTGCTCGACGACAAGCCCATGTTCGTACTTCTTCCGTCGGCTGGTGGTTAAAGGATTACCTTCGACCGTCCGAGTCGCCGGACGATCCGACAGCTGGCGGCGGCACCGCAGGCGGTGCGAGGCGCGTCACGGTGGCGCGCGGCGTGCCGCGGTCGACACGATTACACGTCCCGCGGCCGAATCGCCGCACATGACGGAGCCACAGATCACCCTGTACAGACTGCAGGCGTGCCCCTACTGCGAGCGCGTCGTTCGGACCCTAGACGAATTCGGGCTGGAGTACCGGTCCCGGTACGTCGAGCCGATGCACTCGGAGCGAAACGTCGTGAAGCGCGTCTCCGGCGCCCGGAGCGTCCCGGCGATCGTCGACCGCGAAACCGGCGTGACGATGTCCGAGAGCGCCAACATCGTGGAGTACCTGAAGGGAACGTACGGAGAGGGAGGTGCCTGAGATGCCCGACTTCGAGGTCGTTTCCCTGCCCGAGACGGACCACGTCGCCGAGGGCGACACCGCCCCCGACTTCACCCGCCCCATCGTGAACGAGGAGTACTGGGAGGACCGCGCGCTCGGGGACGTCGTCGACGGGCCGACGCTCCTCGTCTTCCACCCGATGGACGGCGCGTTTCAGGGGACGTATCTGTACGACACGATCGACGACCACGGCTGGGCCGACGACCTCGACGTCCTCGGCCTGTCGATCTCGTCGCCGTACGCCCACAAGCGCCTGCTCGCCGAGCGCGGCGAGGGTGTCCGGATCTTCTCGGACCCCGGTGCGGGCGTGATCGAGGAGTACGGCGTCGCCCACGACATCGACGGCATGACCGGGATCACCGAGTCGCGCCCGGCCGTGTTCCTCCTCGACGGCGACCGCACCGTCGAGTACGCGTGGGTCGCGAGCGAACACCCCGAGTTCCCCGACACCGAAGCGATCGACGACGCGGTCGGCCGGCTCGTCGACTGAGTCGCCGCGCCCGGCGGATCGGTCCGTGCGACGCACCCACTCGTCACCCTTTTTCAGGACGGCCGCGAATGTGAACACGTGACGACCGACAGCGACGATCCTCGGCGAACGACGGACGCGACGCCGGACCGCGGGGACCTCCGCAGGGCCGTGGCCGCCGTCGCCGACGGCGACCTCGTCGTCTACCCGACGGAGACGGTGTACGGACTCGGCGGCGACGCGCTCGATCCCGACGCCGTCGAACGCGTGTTCGATCTCAAGGGGCGCGACCGCGGGAACCCGCTCTCGCTGGGCGTCGCGAGCGTCGACGCCGCGCTTCGGCACACCCGGCCGACCGAGTTCGCGCTCGCGTTCGCCCGGGCGTTCCTCCCCGGTCCCGTGACGGTCGTCGTCGAGCGCGGCGCCGACGTCCCGGACGCGCTCACGGCCGGTGACGACCGCGTCGGGATCCGGGTCCCTGACCACTCCCTCGCCCGGACGCTGCTCCGCGAGACCGGCCCCCTCACCGCGACGAGCGCGAACGTCTCCGGGTCCGGCAGCGTCACCCGCGTCGACGACCTCGACGACCGGATCCGCGACGGCGTCGGCGCGGTGATCGACGACGGCGAGACGCCCGGCACGGAGAGCACCGTCGTCGACCCCGAGGCGGGGAGGATCCACCGCCGCGGCGCGATGGCCGGCGCGATAGAGGCGTGGCTGGCGGACCCGCCGGTGTAGCGCGCGGCGCAGCACGTGGAAAAGAGCCGAAACGAGCCTCAGACCGACAGTGCGCCCTTCTCGCTCAGGACCTCGATCTCGTCGGCGTCGACCGCGTCGACGTCGAGCCAGTGGGGGACGTACTCGCGTTTGTCGTAGGCCTCGCGCTCGTCCTCGGTGCCGACGGTACACCAGAGCTGCGGCTCGTCCGGGCCGTGCCACCCGCCCTGGACGTTGATGCCGAAACAGACCAGCTCCTCGCCGTCGTGCTCGATCACCGCGTCCCGCCGAATGCCGGGGTCGCCGCGAATGATGAGGTGTTGCATGCCCCGCCGTTCGCGGCTTCCGTGCTTAATCGCTTCGATACGGGAGGTCGGCGGCCTCGAAGACCGATGAGACTGATCTCCTGGGGTCCGATGACGGCGTCGGGGTCTCGGTCGGAGACGCCGCGGTCCGCAGTGCGGTCGGTCGAGTGGCCGGCGCGTCGGATTCGCATCGGCCGACCGGTAAAACGCGGCACCGCACGCCGCCTCGCGGTTCGATTCGAGGTCGCGCGAGACCACGCGCTCGACGAAGCGGAGGGTTACGCCGACCAAACCCGCGTTTATCAGGACTATAACCAACGGGTCGACGCCCGTCCGATCGGTATGAATCCCGCGACTGTGCAGCAACGGAGCGACGAAATCCTCGACGGGGTCGCCGCGGCCGTGGTCACCGAGCGGTCGACGCTGAAGACCATTCTCGTCGGGTTGCTCTCCGACGGCCACGTCCTGCTCGAGGACGTCCCGGGAACCGGAAAGACGCTCACGGCCCGGTCGTTCGCGAGCGCGGTCGACGTCTCCTTTTCGCGCGTCCAGTTCACCCCCGACCTGCTGCCGTCCGACGTCATCGGCTCGAACATCTTCGACGAGAAGACCCGGAGCTTCGAGTTCCAGCCCGGGCCGGTGTTCGCGAACATCGTGCTCGCGGACGAGATCAACCGCGCCCCGCCGAAGACGCAGGCGGCGCTCCTGGAGGCGATGGAGGAAGGGCAGGTCACCGTCGACGGCGAGACCCACCCGCTCCCCGACCCGTTCGTCGTCATCGCCACGCAGAACCCCGTCGAGATGGACGGGACCTTCGAGCTCCCGGCCGCCCAGAAGGACCGATTCGTCGTCAAGACCAGCCTCGGCTACCCCGACCGAGCCGGCGAGCTCGAGCTGATCGACCGCCGCTCGGGCCGAGAGGCGTCCTCGCCGTCGGTCCGGACGGTCTGCTCGCTCGACACGCTCACTCGGCTCCGACGCGTTCCGGAGTCGATTCGCGTGGAGGACGGCGTTCGGGAGTACCTCGTCGACGTCGCCCGCGCGACGCGAACGGACGAGCGCGTGAACACGGGCGTGTCGCCGCGGGGCATCCAGCGGTTCTTCGAGGTCGTGCGAACCCACGCCGCGCTCGCGGGTCGGCCCTACGCGACGCCTGACGACGTGAAGGCGATGGCGCCGCCCGTGTTGTCCCACCGGATAGTGGTGACCCCCGACGCGCGCGTTTCGGGCGTCTCGACGACGGAGATCGTCGACGATGTCCTCTCGGAGCTGCCGGTGCCGCAGCTGCGCGCTTGAGTGTGACGCCGACCGGCGAGCGCGGGCTACCGGTCGGAGCCGAGGACCAGTATCACGCTGCCGAGGACGAGCGCGACGAGCGCGCCGAACGGGAGGCCGTCGATGCCGAGACGGGCGACCCCGAGCACGATCGCGATGGCACTCGCACCGACGCTCGCGGCGACCCCCGTGTGAGCGAGCTCGGCCCGAAGGGTCCTCGCGCCGGGCTGCACGCCGATCTGCCCGCCCACGGAGACCGCGTTCTCGGCCGCGTCCCACGCGAGGATCGTCGCGAGCGTCGCGAGCAGGAGCGCGGTGGGACCCGCCCCCTGTGTCACCCCCGTCACGAGCACGCCGAGGAACACGAAGCCGGTACCGACGTCTATCAGGGCCCGACTCCACCCGAACCGAGCCGGCGCGAGCGCCGCAGAGAGCGTCCACAGACCCACGATCCCGGGGAGCAACTCGATCCGGTGGGTGACCTGCGGGGGCCGCGTGGCCGCCTGTCCGATCGCGACGAGAACGACGAGCCCCCCACCGAGCGCGACCAGCGCACCCAGCGCCCCGAGGGCCGTCCCGCCGCGACGAACGAATCGTCCGCCGACCCCGAAGGCGAGGACGCCGACGACGGCGAGCCGAAGGACCTCGCGCTGGAGGGCCGCGTCGGCGACGAGCGCCACGGCAACGCTGCCGGCAGCGAGGGCGATGACGCCGCTCCCGACCGCCGGTCGGCGAACGAACCGAGCGGTCTCCCCGTCGGGCACCGCCCCCGTTTCCGTCGCGTCCGGCGCCGTCACCGCCCCCTCCCCTCGATGGTCGCCATTGCTGCACCCAGCGGCTGGGTGGGCGTCCAGTCGACGACGGGAATACCCGCGTTCCGTAGCGTGCTCAGCCGATGCGTCCGCTCCAGTCGGGCGAGCCGCCCGCCCGTGGTCTCCCCCGTGGTGACGTCCGGACTGACGACCGTGACGGCTGTCCCGCCGCTCTCGAACCGCTGGGCGATGCGAGTGGCCTCGTCGTCGCACAGCGGCGTGATCAACACGACCTGTGTGTCCGCCCCGACCTCGGTCCGAATTCTGGACAGCTGGGTGTCGATCGGTACGGCCCCGTCGGCGCCCGCGCCAGCGCCGTTCGGGCCGTCTCCAGTACCGGGTCGGGACGGGGCTGTCCCGCCCTCGCGCTCGGCCGTGCGCGCCGTTTTCGGGGGGTCCAGCCCGAAGGCCGGATCCGTCGCCAGCCGGTGGTGGAACCGGTCGGCGTGTTCGCGACCGCTCCGGGCCGGAAGCACGCAAACGCGCCGTCCGAACCCGGCCAGGCCGACCCGGTGATTCGCGTCGAACAGCGCGTCGCCGATGCGGTCGGCGGCGTCGACGGCCAGCGCGACCGCGTGCGGTTCGGTCGGGTCCGCGGCCCGATACGACGCGGGTCGCGCGTCTACGCACACCACCACCTCCGCGAGCCGTTCGGTGCGGAACGCCATCGAGGTGAGTTCGCCCGTCCGCGCGTATCGGCGCCAGTCGATCCGGTTCGCGGGGTCCCCGCGCCGGTACTTCTCGACGGAGTGAAACTCGATCCCCTCGCCCCCATCGTCGGTGACCAGCGGACCCGGGTAGTGACCGCTCTGTGCGCGCAGCGGGACGGTCGGGACCGCTGCCGCACACTCGAGGGAACTCGCCGCGGTGAGCGAGCGTTCGACCTCGACCGACCCGCTCGCGTCGCGACAGAGCACGGTCGCCGGCCGGAACACGTGACGACCCGGGCGCGCCCGGAGCTCGTAGCGTATCGTCGCCTCGCCGCCCGGGAGCAGCGCCGTCGCACGCCGCGGCGATCCGTCCGAGACCGAGAGCATCGGCGGGGTCCCGTCGACGATCCGGACGTCGGCGAGCGGCGCGTCCCCCTCGTTCGTGACCGTCGTCCGCACGGACACCCGCTCGCCGTCCTCCGGCGACGCCGGGTCCACCTCTCGTCGGAGGGACAGATCGGGGTCGGGAACCGCGGTGAGACGCGGGTAGGCGACGTACGCGCCGGCGAGAGCGCCGACCAGCAACAGCGGGGGGCGTTTCGCGAGGACGCCGATCGCCACCGCGAGAAGCGCGACGGCGGCGATCCCGCGCCAGCGACCGGTCCACCGAACCGACGACGGTCGGCCCGTCGCGGACGCCGGGTCGACCGTGCCCCCGCCGTCGGTTCTGACCCCGGAGCCCCGTCGGACCCCTCCGTCGACCGCGGTCCGTTCGGGAGGCTCTGAACTATCGAGCCACTGACGGAGAGCGGCGATACCAGGCGTCACTGGCCACCCTCCCGAGTCGTTGACCGCCAGTCCGAGTGGCGGTCCGACTCTCGATCGGCGTCCGGATCCGCGTCCCGGACGGTGTTCGAGTCCGCGTCCCCGGCCCTATCGCTGTCCCGGGTCACCGACCTCTCGCCGGTCGCCTTCGCCAGGATGGCGTCGACGGTCCGGTCGGCCGTATCGCCGTCGCGGGCGCCCCCCAGAGCGGAGAGGGCACCGCTCAGGACTCCGCGTCCCGACGCGGAGAGGTAGGGCGCGGCGACGGGGTCGCTCGTCCAGGTCCCCTCGTCGACGCGACGTGCGGCGTCGGTCCGCGAGCAGCCCTCCGCGCGCATCGTCGCCCGGATCGCCGCCTCCCGGAGCCGACGGCGACGATCGGTCGCCGACCGGGCGGAGAGGAGCCGACGCAGTCGTCCGCCGCCGGCGCGGTCGAACGACGCACCTGCGTACGTCGCCGTCAGGACGCCCTCGACGGCCGGCGGCGTTGCCTCGCTGACGCCGCGGACGCGCCGTGCCGCCACGAGGAGCAGCGCAAGCCCGACCGCGAGAAGGCCGAGCGCTGCCAGCACCACGTAGTCGCTCCCGAGGGCCTCGATCGCCGCGTCAACCCGGAGCGCGCCCTCCGTCTCCGGATCGACCACGACGAGCAGTCCGACACCGAGCGTCGTGACCCCCACCAGGAGAAGCAGGACGCGGGTCGCCCGACCCAGGCGGGCGAGCAGCCCCTCGGCGGCGGATCGGTCGGTCATTTCACACCGCTCTCCAGCGCGCGGAGCCCTTCGCGAGCCCGGTCGAGCTCCGCGTCGACCGAACGTCCGCCGTAGTGTACGTGCTCGAACGCGGAGACGATCGACTCGACGGCGTCGTGATCGACGTCTCGACCGCGGGCGAGCGCCCGGCACTCGTCCGGGGTCGTCGTCTCGGGCCGCTCCGGATTCAGCCGGCGTATCACCTCCACCCAGGCCCGGTCCACGTCGTGTTCGGGGGCCGTTCCGGGCCAGTGTCCGGCCGCCGGTCGCGGCTCGGTCGCGGGGGGCGTTCGGGAGTCGCGCCCGAAGAAGTCGGCCAGTACGTCCCGGTACCGATACGCCAGCGCAGCCGCCGCCAGAACCACCGCGATGGGGAGGAGGAGACGGAAGAGGGCACTCAACAGCGCGACCAGACGGTCGAAGAGCGAGCGTTCGCCGGCCGCGTCGCCGTCATCGCCCCCGCCTGCTTCACCGTCAGGGTCCCCGTCCGCCCCGCCGCCGGTCGGGTCTCCGGGAGCGTCGCTCTCCTCGCCTCCGCTCTCGATAGACTCCTGGATCGCGGCCGCGTCGCCCTGGCCGATCGGCAGGCTGTCCCAGTCCGGGTTTATCTCCTCGTCCGGGTCGGTCGTCAGGCTCGTTTCCAGCGTCGTCGACGCGACGCTCAACGACGTGATCGCCAGCAGCGCTATCAGCGCCGGCAGGAGTCGTGACCGATTCATAAAGCGAGAGACGAGGTGACGGACTGACAGCCGCTACTCGGCGACGATTCGATGAGGGCCAACCGCATTTGCGGAACGGACACGTCAAAGAGGGTTTAGTATACACACCGTAACGATCGCGAGGCGCTCATCGGAGAGCGACTCTGCCGGCGCGATCGGCCTGATACGGAGCCCCGCCCGCTACACTGCCGACGGTTCGAACCGAACGACTAGCCCGAGTAGTAGTACTCGCCCTCGCGCTTCTGCTTGCTGTCGAGCTGCGAGCCCGGCTTGTTGATCCGGGGGCGCCCGGTGCGCTCGTCGCGGCGGAAGGTGATGTCCAGGTCGGCGAGGAACTCGTTCATCCCGTCGCGCATGTCCTGTGGCGGCGCGGCGTGACCGCGCTGGGCCGGCTCGCCGTCGAACACCATCAGGCGGTCGGCGAGGAGGTCGATCATGTAGATGTCGTGGTCGATCACCATCACGGTCGCGTCGTGGTTCTCGGCGTATCGGCGGATCGCCGTCGTCGCGCGGACTCGCTGCTCGACGTCGAGGTGCGCGGAGGGCTCGTCGAGCAGGTACAGGTCCGCGTCCTCCGAGAGACACGCCGCGATGGCGACGCGCTGGCGCTCGCCGCCCGACAGGTCCGCGAGGTTCTGCTCCATGATCCGCTCCAACTGGAGCGGCTGCGCGACCTCGGTGTTCCAGTAGGAGCTGCCGAACTCGTCGGTGATAGAGGAGAGGAACGCGTCGACGCGCATCGGCTGGTCGATCTCGATGTACTGCGGCTTGTACGCGATGTCGAGCGCGAAGTCGAGCTCCCCTTCGTCCGGCTCCAGCGAGCCCGCGAACAGCTTCGCGAGCGTCGACTTCCCGATCCCGTTCGGGCCGACGACGCCGAGCACCTCCGAGCGGTTGATCGCGCCGCTTTCGACGCGGAGCTCGAACTCCCCCTCGCCGTACGACTTCGAGAGATCCGGGTACTCGACCAGCGTCTCGCTGCGCGAGGCGACGCGCGGCGCGTGCTCCTCGAAGGTGATCGCGGACGGCCGAATCCGCATGTTCTCGTTGTCGAGGTACCCCTTCAGGTACTCGTTGATCCCGTTGCGGACCGACTTGGGGTCAGTGATGACCCCGTACGCGCCCGGCTCACCGTACGCGACGTGGAGGGTGTCGGCGAGCAGGTCGAGGATGGCGAGGTCGTGCTCGACGACGAGCATCGAGCGCTCGGCGGCGTCGTCGTCCGCCAGCTCGCGGATGAGCCGGGCGACGATCATCCGCTGGCCGATGTCGAGGTACGGCGTGATCTCGTCGAGGAAGTAGAAGTCGGCGTCGCGGGCCAGACACGCCGCGATGGCGACGCGCTGGAGCTCACCGCCGGAGATGGAGTCGATGTCCTGGTCCATCACCGGGGCGATGTTGAGCCGTTCGATCAGCTCGTCCAGCGCGCCGCGCTCGTCCGTGCGCTCCAGCAGCTCGCGGGTGTTGCCGTCGAACTGCTTGGGGATCTGGTCGACGTACTGCGGCTTGCGGGACACGCTCACCTCGCCCTCCTTCAGCGACTTGAGGTAGTTCTGGAGCCCAGTGCCGCGGAACCGGTCGAGCACCCGGTCCCAGTGGGCTTCCGTCTCGTGGTCGCCGAGGTTCGGGACCATCTCGCCGGCGAGGCCGTGGACCGCCGTCGACTTCCCGATCCCGTTCGGGCCCAATATCCCGGTGACGTTGCCCGGCTCGGGGGTCGGGAGCCCGTACAGCGAG
The DNA here is from genome assembly GCF_046498025.1 of Halorubrum sp. NCBI lineage: Archaea > Methanobacteriati > Methanobacteriota > Halobacteria > Halobacteriales > Haloferacaceae > Halorubrum > Halorubrum sp. Next base: position 20,497 of record NZ_JAWOBM010000069.1, on the reverse strand, counting down.
AAGGCGTTCTCGCCGTAGCGGTGGACCGGGTCCTCGTCGAGCTCGGAGGGGAGGTTGATAATCTCGATCGCGTCGAACGGACACTTCTCGACGCAGATACCGCAGGTCTCGCCGAGACAGATCTCCTCGGAGATGTGGATCTGGTCCGGGTCGCCCTCGACGGTGTCCTCGCCGCGCTTGGTGATGCACTCCTTGCCCGTCCGGTTCGGCGGGCAGTAGTTCGCGCACTCGTAGCTACAGCGGTCGGGCTGACACCGATCGAGGTCGACCACGGCGATGCTGTCGTCCGCCATCTCACGCCACCAGTTGCACGCCGGACGTCGCCAGCACGGTGTAGCTGATGAACCACAGCGTGAACGTCAGGAACGCCACGTAGAGGTTGTCCTTGACGCCGAAGTCGCCGACGCCGATGACCTTGTACAGCGGGAACTGGGCGAGCACGAACGCGCCGAGGACCAGCACGACCGTGGTGCTCTGGGCGGCGGCCACGTCGGTGCCCACGTAGGCGGCCGAGACGACGCCGGCGGCGATCCCCGCCAGACTGCAGATCGTCGTGACGACCACGCTCCGCGTGTGGCCGGTTATGCCCGAGTCGTCGCTCATACCAACGGATCCGCGAGCGCCCGTAAAAAGCCGTTCGTTCCGCCCGTCGAGTCGTCGAGAGCCGGCGCCGAGCGGTCGGGACGCGCCGGGGAGCGCGATCGGTGCGAGCGCGGTGGGCGAACGGACCGCGCCGAGCGGAAACGGACCGCGCCGAGCGGAAACGGACCGCGCCGAGCGAGAGGGAGCGCGCGCGAGCGATATCGCTGACTGACTGGTCAGTCGACCGGGCAGATACCAGAAGAAATTGCCGCATGTCACGCCAGTAACCGGCGATATCGTCCGGATAACGGGACAAAATGCCGAAATTGGGGGCCTCGGCCATCAACATTTATGACGATGTACGGTTTCGATTCGTAACGATGGAAGGAACCCAAACGGAGGGGCTCGACGACCTCCCGCCGAGCGCCAAACTCGTCTTCAAGGTGCTCGAGTACAACGGCCCGCTGACACAGAAGGGCATCGTCCAGGAGTCGATGTTGTCGGCACGAACCGTTCGGTACGCCCTCGAACGACTGGAGGGGATCGGCGTCGTCGACGAGGACGTCTACTTCGCGGACGCCAGACAGAACCTGTATAAACTCACCGAGCCCGCCCAGGAGTTCACCGGCGAGGAGAGCGAAGCCTCCTGTACCGCCGATTGAGCCCGAATCCGTAGCCTCACGCCTGACCAGTCCTCCGCCCCTCCCGGTCGCTCAGTACCTACCGAGTCCCCGGTCGCTCCGTCGACGCCTCGCCGGCACCCCGCACCGCCTCGGCGACCGTGAGCGCGATAGCGACGAGCAGCGCCGACGTGGCCGCCAGGACGAACGCCAGAAGCAGGAACCAGACATCCGGGCCGAACAGCGGGTACTCGCGCGTGTCGATCACGGGACCGAGCAGCTCGAGGGTCCGAACGAGGTACAACAGGAGCGCGAGACCCGCGCCGGCGACGAGACCGATCCGGACGTTCCGGTAGAACGCCAGCGACTCGAGGAAGACGAGCATCGGGGGCTTGGCCGAACTGTCGTCGGTCACGTGGACACGTAGTCGCCCGGCGCGCAAAGAGCCTCCGGAAACGAGCGAGGTCCGACCCTCGATGCGGAACGATCACGATCGAAAATAAACGTTTGAGCACCTGACTACGTCAATGGCAGCCGTCAAGTGGCAGGCGAAGAAAGCCGGGATTATGGCAACGGTGGTCCTGTCGTCGTTCCCGATGATCGACCCGGAAACGTACCGCGAGGTACTCGCCGAGCGCGTCGACGAGCCCGTCGAGATCGAGGTGGCCGACCTGGGGTCGGCCGAGCGAGTCGCGGAGGCGGCCGCGGGCGCCGACGCGCTCGTCACCGACATCAACACGCCCGTCACCGCGGAGGCGCTCGCGGGACTCGACCTGCGGGTAGTCGTCCGGTCGGCCGTCGGCGTCGACAACATCGACGTCGGCGCCGCGGCCGACGAGGGCGTCACCGTCACCCGCGTCCCCGACTACTGCACCGACGAGGTGGCGACCCACTCGGTCTCGCTGCTTTTCGCCTGCCTGCGCTCGCTGAAGGCGTACGACGGTGAGGTCGTCGCCGGCGGCTGGAGCTGGGAGGCCGGGAGCCCGATCCGCCGCGTGAGCGCGTCGACGATCGGCCTGCTCTCGTTCGGTCCCATCGCGCGGCGCGCCGCCGAGCAGCTCGCCGGCTTCGACGCGGAGCTGGTCGCGTACGACCCGTTTGTCGACGCCGACGAGATGGCCGAATTCGGCGTCAAAAAGGTCGACTTCGAGGAGCTGTTCGACCGCGCCGACCACGTCGGCGTCTACGCGCCCCTCACCGACGCGACCCGCGAGATAGTCGACGACGACGCGCTCGCGCGGCTCGACGAGGACTCGGTCGTGGTCAACGTGAGCCGCGGGCCGGTGGTTGACACCGACGCCCTCTTCGACGCGCTCGAACGCGGGGCGATCAAGGGCGCCGGCCTCGACGTGCTCACCGAGGAACCCCCCGAGGACGACCCGCTCGTCGGTCGAGACGACACGATCGTCACGCCGCACGCGGCGTGGTACAGCGAGGAGGCCAGAGACGACCTGAACCGGAGCGGCGCGGCCGACGTCGCCGCCGTCCTGAACGGCGAGACGCCCGCCGGGCGCGTCGACCCGGACGCGGACTGGCTGTAACGGCGAGACCGTCGCGGCTGCGAGGAAGGAGCTACAGCCGGTCGAGGGCGTCGAAATCGTCGTCCTCGGAGTCGTCGCCGTCGATAGGTCCGGTGTCGTCCGCCTTCGCCGCCTCGAACGCGCCCGCCTCCAGCCCCGCCGCCAGCCCGGGGCCGAGGTCGTACGTGTCCCGGACCGTCTGGGCGAGCACGCCGTCGCGGTCGAAGACGACGTAGACGGCGACGAAGTCGTGGGCCGCCGGCCGCAACACGAACACTTCCCGCGGGTCGTCGTCCTCGCGGGACTCGTTGACGCGGGCGACGAGCGGCTCGATCGGGAGCCGCCCCGCGCGGAGGTCGGCGAAGGCGTCGCCGCCGGGGGCGTCCGCGAACAGGTACAGCGCGCCGTTCGGCTCGCCGTCGTTCGACCGGGTGGTGATCGAGCCGACCGCCTCGCCCGCGGCGCGAATCTGCTCCCACGTCTCGACCGCCGCCTCGAACATCCCCTCCACCTCGTCGGCGAACCGGAACCGGGTCTCCCGGACGACCTCGACGTCGACGAACCGGGCCGAGGCGTCCGTCCACGCCAGCGTCGCGTCGACGAGGTGGCCGGGCTCCAGCGACGCCACGCGTTCGGCGAGATCGCCCTCGTACCCCTCCGCGGTGGCGTACAGCGGCTCGAACTGGTCCTCGGCGTCGGGCGCCGTCGGATCGACGGGGCCGTCGGGGAGCTCGACGAGGACGAACTCCTCCGGAGGATCGTCGGCGCGCGCGGTCGACTCGTCGCTATCGGTGGGAGCGTCGACGGCGGGAGCGTCGCCGAGGTCCGGTCGCGGTCGCCGGTCGTGCACGCGGAACCGGCCGCTCGTCGTCGGGTCCATACGCGTCGATCGGTCGGCGGGCGGATAAGCGGGTCGGACCGGAGCGTCGGCAGCGCCCGCGCCGGTGCGCGCGTACCGCCCTCGCGGCGGCCCCACCCCGTGTGGCGGATCCGTGTCGTTATGGGGCGGGCGACCCTACGGAACGGTAAATGGGGATCCTCGAGGACAAGTCGAACGCCCGCCTGTTCTACAAGTACCTCTCGAAGGTGTACGACCGGGTCAACCGGTTCACCTGGACCGCGGAGATGCGCACGGAGGCGCTCTCCTGGCTGGAGTTCGGCGACGACCCGAAGGTGCTCGACGTGGGGTGTGGCACCGGGTTCGGCACCGAGGGACTGCTCGAACACGCCGACGACGTCCACGGGCTCGACCAGAGCGTCCACCAGATGGAGAAGGCGTTCGAGAAGTTCGGGAAGCACGACCGCGTGAACTTCTACCGCGGCGACGCCGAGCGGCTCCCCTTCCGCGACGACACGTTCGACGTCGTCTGGTCGTCGGGCTCGATCGAGTACTGGCCGAACCCCGTGGAGGGGCTCCGTGAGCTGCGCCGCGTCGCGAAGCCGGGCGGACAGGTGCTCGTCGTCGGTCCCGACTACCCGCACAACCGCGTCCTCCAGCGGGTCGCCGACGCGATCATGCTTTTCTACGACGAGGAGGAGGCCGACCGGATGTTCGAGGCGGCGGGCTACGAGGAGTTCGAACACCACATCCAGCGGGCGAGCCCGCAGAGCCCCAGAGCGATCACGACGGTGGCGCAGGTTCCCGAGGAGTCCGTGGCGCAGGTCCCCGAGGAGTAGCGCGCGAGCGCCCTCGGTCCGCCCGTTCAGTCGGGTTCGACGACCGTCTCCAGCGTCGCGACCGGCCGACCGTCGACCGAGAGTTCGACGACCACCGTGGCGCCCGGGTCGGGGACCGGGTCGTTCGTTCCGGCGACCCGGACCGACGCCGACTCGCCGACGCGCCAGCGGTCGTCGCGAGCGGCGTTGAACGCGCCGGTCGGCCCCGGGTGGAACCCCGCCGCCGAGAAGAACGGGACCGGCGGCTGGCGGGCGAGCGGCTCGCCGTCGACGCTGACGCGCACGTCGAGTTCGCTCGCGTCGAGCGCGTCGCCGCCGCGGTGCGTGACCGTGATCCGGTCGTCGGTCGCCGACAGCGACAGCGACGTCGCCGGCGCGGGATCGGTGGGAGCGACGGGGTCACCGAGCGCGACGGTGACGACGCCGCCCGCGAGGACGACGGTGATCGCGAGCAGGAGGACGCCGGCGACAGGGGCGATCGCCCGGCGGGAGCGGCGGGCGCCGCCCGTGGTAGGGCGACGCGACGACGGGGGTGAGCGGTCGAGAGGCACGGGACGGCTGGCCGCGACTTCGGATAAAAACCCGTGGAGACGGCGGGAAGTGCGGCGTCACCGACGCTCCGACTCGGTAGTCCCGCCGGCCGAGGAGCGGACGAGCGGCGGCGCGGCGAGCGCCACCACCGCGACCGCGGTGGCGAGGTTCAGCGCCAGGGTCGATCGAACGAATCCGAGGGCGACCTCGACGCCGATCCAGACCGCCAGCGCGACGCCGACGGCGACCGCCGCGACACGCCCCCACGGGCGGCGCGTGCGGAGTCCGTATCCGGCGGCGATGGGCCCGATCCCGAACGCCGTGACGAGGGCGATCCCGGGGAGCAGGAAGTCGTCGACGGGCGTCGCGGCGAGCGGGGCCGGCGACGCCTTCACGAGACCGCCCGAGGGATCGAGGACGAGCGCGGTCCCGCCGACGAGGGCGCGCGCGGCGAGCTGACCGAGCACCGCGAGGAGCGCCCAGTGCGAGAGCGGTCGGTCGCGGAGACGCATGACCGCGTCTCGAGGCGGAGGCCACAAGAGCGCCGGGACCGGTTCCGAGGGTCCGGGAATCCCCGACCGTCGGAGCTCGGGCGTCGGCGACGGCCCGCGGGCCGAGCTACTCGTCGTCGACGAGCCGCGGCGTCGGGATCGGTTGGAGGTCGTCGACGACGACGACGCGCGGCTCGTCGACGACGGTGATGCGGTACGACTCCGCGGGCGAGAGGGTTCTGACGACCCCGTCGGCGTTGGTGGTGCCGATCGCCCTGCTGTCGCCGTCGCCGACGCTCTTCGTGACGGTGACGTCGGGGGCCGGCTCGCCCGTCTCCTCGTCGCGGACGGTCACGGTCACCGGTCCGCCGGCGTAGCTCCGATCGACCGTGACGTTGAACCCGTCGCCGCTCTCGGAGGCCCGCTCCGTGTCGGGGAACGAGTCGAGGTCGAACCGCTGGTGTTCGACGAACACCCCTTCCGTCCCGCCGCTCACGAACGCGCGGAGGAACCCGTACTCGTGCGGGACGGTGATCCGCTGGACCGAGCCCGCGCCGAACGCGTCCGGCTCTCGGAGCGCCGTCGTCTCGGGGTACGACGACGTCGTCACGTTGATCGCCGCGTCGTTGCTTATCTCGCCGCCGCCGCGGTCCCACCGGTCGTTGCGGAACGTCTCGCGGACGTAGTCGTCGTCGACGACCGTCGCCAGCGTGACCGAGGTCGAGGTCGACTCGACGTGGATCTCCGTGGCCGAGACCTCGCCGCGGGCCGTCCGGAGCGCGAGGTCGCGGACGGGGCCCTCGTACACCTGAAGCGCGACCTGGAGCTCGTCGAGTCGGGTGGGGGAGCTGAAGCCGTCGGTCTCCTCGGCGAGCGCGTCGATCTCGTCGAGCCGCTCGTCGTACTCGCGGGCGGTGGCGGCGATGCGGACCAGCTCGTCGAGGAGCTCTCGGTCGCTGATCTCGCCGGCCGCGTGTGCGCGGAGGGCGTTCATCTGGCGGCTGTGGAGGCTCACCTCGTCGCGCTCGACGCGGCTGAGCGCCGCGAGGATCAGCTGTTGCCGCTCCGTGTTCGTCTCTGCGTTCTCGATCCGGTCGATGACGGCCGCGGTCTCGACGGCCGCGTCGGTGTCGTCGACCGCGAAAGAGAGCGCCGGTCCGAGGTTCGCGCCGCGGGGAGAACTGCCGATCCGCGCGTCCGTCTCGGCCGGCGCGGAGAGCGTTCTGAAGGTGAGGTTCGATTGATCGACCTGCGAGGCGTCGGTCTGCGGCCGGACCGGTTCGGGGGCCTCGATGACGGGCGGTGACCCGGACCCCGCGGCGGGAGCGGTCGTCCCCGCGATCGGGACGGTCACGAGCAGGATCGCGACGACGACGGGGAGGGCTCTCATCGTGCAAGGATTTGCGTCCTGATATAAAAAATCCACCTCAACGCCGCCGCGTCGCGGGAGGGATCAGCGACGCAGACGCGTTCCGAACACGCTCTCTGAGCCCGAGAGGCAGCCGAGGGGGCCGTTTTTCCAGTCTGCAAACGGGCTATGGAAAGGGTTTTGCCCGGTCCATGTGAGAACCGACGTGCATGCGGAACTCCTCGTCTCGCGTCCTCCTCATCTCGCTGTTCGCCCTCTTCCTCGTCGGCGGCGTCGTGGCGCCGGTCGCCGCCGCCGCGGCCGGGTCGTCTCCGTCGGTCATGCCCGGCGACCAGCCCCGCCACGGGGAGACCGCGGGCGACCTCCCCGCGGCGCTGGCGGGCGGGACGATAGGGGGGCCCGTCGGACAGATCGAAACGGAGTTCGACCCGACCACCGAGACGCGAATCCGGATCGAGCCGACGCCGGACCGCGACGCGCGGTGGGAGGTGTCCGTCAGGTACGCGCTCGCCGACGAGACGGAGGTCGCGGCGTTCGAGACCGCCGGCGAGCAGTTCCTCGACGGTGGGGTGGGTCCCGACCCGACGCTGTTCGAGGGGTTCGCGCGGGAGGCCAGTCGGAACGTGGACCGGACGATGCGGATCGAGGACGTCGACCGGGAGGTGACCGTCCACGAGGACCCCTCCGAGTTCGACGTCGCCGGAGAGGAGACCGTCGCCGTGGGCGAGCTTCGGCTGACGTTCGTCTGGACGGAGTTCCTCGGGACCGACGGCGAGAACCTCGTCTTGGGTGACGCGCTGACGACCCCCGAGGGGACGTGGCTCCGGTCGCTCGCCGAGGGGCAGACGCTGGAGGTGGCCACCCCGGAGGGGTACGCCGTCACCGGAACGCCCGGCTCCACCGTCCAGATACGCGACAACGCCGTGACGATCGAGGGACCGCGCACGTTCGAGGAGGACGAGCAGGTCGCCGTCGTGTACGCGCCGGCGGGCGCCGTGGGGCCGCCGTGGGAGATGCTCGCCGCGGCGATCGTCGTCGCCGCGCTGCTCATCGCGGGGAGCGTCGTCGGCTATCGACGGATGGGACGCGACGAGAACGGGGCGACGACCGCGAACGGGAGCGGCGAGGGCGACTACCGGGAGACGGACGCCGACACCGACCGGACCGGTGAGGTGAGCGCGCATCCCACCGCCGACTCTGACGGAGACGCCGACGCGGCGGAACCAGAGCCCGAGGAGGACCTCTCGCTGCTCTCCGACGAGGAGCGCGTCGAACGGCTCCTCTCGGAGAACGGCGGACGGATGCGCCAGGCCGACATCGTCACGGAGACCGGCTGGTCCGACGCGAAGGTCTCACAGCTCCTGTCGGCGATGGCCGACGAGGGACGCATCGAGAAGCTCCGCTTAGGCCGCGAGAACCTGATCTCGATCTCCGACGACGCGAACGGTGAGGGGGCCGACGCGAACGGGGCCGACGCGAACGGGGCCGACGCAAACGGCGCCGGCGACGGCGCGAACGGGGCCGGAAACCGGCGGTAGCGCGCGCCGACGCCGGAGGCGATCCCGAGCGCGGCCAAAACCAACTCCTCGCGCGGAGTGACGCGTTCCGAAAACCCTTACAGGGCGAGCGACCGAGTAACGAACATGAAAGTTCTGGTGACCGTCAAGGAGGTCGCGGAGGCGGACGACGACTTCGCGATCGAGGGAACCGACATCGCGGAATCCGACCTCGAGTACGACCTCAACGAGTGGGACGACTACGCGGTCGAGGCCGCGGTCCAGCTCTCCGAGGCCGGGATCGCCGACGAGGTCGTCACCGTCACCATCGGTCCGGAGCGGGCCGAGGAGACGATCCGGATGGCGCTCGCGAAGGGAGCCGACCGGGCGGTCCGCGTCTGGGACGACGCCTTCGAGGAGGGGTTCTCCGACGTGGCCGCGAAGGTTTCGACGTTCGAGGCCGTCGTCGAGGCGGAGGAGCCCGACCTCGTGCTCGGCGGCGTCCAGGCCGCCGACACCGGATTCGGCGCGACGGGGGTCGCGCTCGCGGAGCGGATCGGGTTCGAGCACGCCGCGGTCGTCAACGACCTCGAGGTCGACGCGGACGCGGGCGTCGCCCACGTCCACCGCGAGCTCGAGGGCGGCGTCGAGGAGCTGACGGACGTCGACCTCCCGGCCGTGCTGACCGTTCAGACCGGGATCAACGAGCCGCGCTACGCGAGCCTGCGCGGCATCCGGCAGGCCCAGCGCAAGGAGATCGACGCGACTGACCTCGGCGACCTCGGGTTGACCGCCGAGGACGTCGAGAGCGCGCTCACGATCACGTCGATGTACGAGCCGGAGAGCGAGTCCGACGCCGAGATCATCGAGGGCGACGCCGGCGAGGTCGCCGGACGCCTCGCCGAGGTCCTCCGCGACAAGGGGGTGAGCGCGTGATGGCCGACGTGCTCGTCGTCGCCGAACACCGCCGCGGGGACCTCCGAGACGTCTCCTACGAGGCGATCACGGCGGGCCGCGAGCTCGCCGACGCTAGAGGCGGCGACCTCCACGTGGCCGTCGTCGGCGGCGACGTCGACGCCTTCGCCGAGGAGATGAACCGCGAGGGCGTGGACGCGATCCACACCGTCGGGAACGGCGAGGAGTTCGACCACAACGTCTATCAGACGGCGATCGCGGCCCTGCTCGACCGCACGGACGCCGCCACGGTCGTGGCGCCGAACTCGGTCAACGGCCTCGACTACGCCCCCGCGGTGGCCGAGGACCGCGGCCTGCCGCTGGTGACCGACGTGATCGGGGTCGAGTACGACGGCGGCCTGACGATCACCCGCGAGATGTACGGCTCGAAGGTGGAGACGACCGTCGACGTCGACGGCGACCGCCACGTGCTCACGGTTCGCGGCGGCGAGTGGGAGCCCGCCGGGGGCGTCGGCGACGCGGCCATCGAGTCGGTCGACGTCGAGCTGCCGGCGTCCGGCGCTCGCGTCACAGGCTTCGAGGAGGTCGCCGGCGGCGACGTCGACATCGCCGACGCCGACGTGCTCGTCTCGGTCGGCCGCGGCATCGAGGAGGAGGAGAACCTGGAGCTCGTCGAGGAGCTCGCCGACGCGCTCGGGGCGACGCTCTCCGCCTCCCGGCCGATCGTCGACAACGGCTGGCTCCCGAAGAACCGGCAGGTCGGGCAGAGCGGGAAGGTCGTCACCCCCGACGTGTACGTCGCGGTCGGCATCTCCGGCGCGGTCCAGCACGTCGCCGGGATGAAGGGCTCGGACACGATTATCGCGATCAACACCGACCCGAACGCGCCGATATTCGACATCGCCGACTACGGCATCGTCGGCGACCTGTTCGAGGTCATCCCCGAGCTCGTCGACGAGTTCGCGTAGGCGGGCGGCGCCGCCTCGACGAGTTCGCGTGGACGGGCGACGCCGCGGCTCGACGGCTCGTCGACGACCCACGCCGGGCCGCGGACACCGGCCCGTTCTCGGTTCGTTTATGACCCCACCGACCCTCCGATCCGGCATGAGCGAGGCCGACGAGCAGACGGCTGCGACCGCGACCGGCCGGGAGATCTGGATCGAGAAGTACCGGCCGCAGTCGCTCGACGACATCCACGGACAGGAGGACATCGTCGAGCGGCTCCAGAGCTACATCGAACAGGACGACATCCCGCACCTTCTTTTCAGTGGACCTGCCGGCGTGGGAAAGACGACCGCGGCCACCGCCATCGCCCGCCAGGTGTACGGCGAGGACAACTGGCGCGGGAACTTCCTCGAGCTCAACGCCTCCGACCAGCGCGGCATCGACGTGGTGCGCGACCGGATCAAGGGGTTCGCGCGCTCCTCGTTCGGCGGCGACTTCCGGATCGTGTTCCTCGATGAGGCCGACTCGCTCACGTCTGACGCCCAGTCAGCATTACGCCGGACGATGGAGCAGTTCTCCGACAACACCCGCTTCATCCTCTCGTGTAACTACTCGTCGAAGATCATCGACCCGATCCAGTCGCGCTGTGCCGTCTTCCGCTTCTCGCCGCTCTCGGACGAGGCCGTCGCCGCACAGACCCGCGAGATCGCGGCCGCGGAGGGGATCGAGGTGACCGACGAGGGCGTCGACGCGCTCGTGTACGCCGCGGACGGCGACATGCGCCGCGCGATCAACTCGCTGCAGGCGGCGGCGACGACCGGGGACGTCGTCGACGAGGAGGCGGTGTACGCGATCACCGCGACCGCCCGACCCGAGGAGATCGAGTCGATGGTGACGAACGCGCTGGAGGGCGACTTCTCGCGGGCGCGGGCGACCCTCGATCAGCTCCTCACCGAGACGGGGATGGCCGGCGGCGACGTGATCGACCAGCTCCACCGCTCCGTCTGGGAGTTCGACCTCAGCGAGCGCGAGGCGGTCGCGCTGATGGAGCGCATCGGCGAGGCCGACTACCGGATCGCCGAGGGCGCCAACGAGCAGGTCCAGTTGGAGTCGCTGCTCGCCTCGCTGTCCTTGAAGGAGTAGCCCGGGCGAGGCGGCTCGGGAGCGAATCGGCGCCCCGCGCGTCCCGACCGACGACGCCGGCGGCCCGAGCCCTACCCCAACACCGCGAGCGCGAGGAGCATTCCGACGGCGGCGGCGGGAGGAATGGTCAGGTTGTCGTCGACGGCGACCTCGCGGATGATCGGCGGGAGCCCGTCGGCGACCGCGGCGGGCACGGCGCCGGCGATCGCGACGGCGACGCCCGCGTCGGGGCCGAACGCGGGGATCGTGAACGGGACGGCGAGCCCGAAGCAGACGAGGAACATGGCGATCCACGCGGCCGGTCGCTTCGCCTCCGTGGCGTCGTTGTCCGCGAGCGCGCCGCTGACGGGGTCGCCGACCGACAGCATCCACATCGCCGGGATCGCGAGCGTGGGCTCCACGAGGAGGGCCACGCCCGTCATGCTCACCTGATACAGCGCGTAGCCGGCGAGCGCGTCGTTCTCGTACTCCCGGGTGAGCTTCCGGTAGAGGGCGTGGTCGAGACCGACCACGAGCCGAAGGAACTCGAGAGCGAGGACGACGGCGAGCGCGGCCACGAGGAAGTAGCGCGTCTCCGTCCACGTGAGCCAGCCGAGCAGGTACGGGACCGGGTAGAGGGTTCCCCCGGAGTGGACCAGCCGCCGCTCGAACTCCACGCGCTCGCGCCATGCCGTCGTCGAGAGCGCCACGTCAGTTGGTCTCGACGGTCGTCTCGACGGTCTCGTACCGGTCCAGCAGCGCGTCGAACGGGTCGCCGGCCCGGAGCGCGGCCAGCTCGCCGGCCAGCTCCGCCGCCGGAACCCGGACCTGCGCTGCCGAGTCGCGCTCGCGGACGGTGACGGTGTCGGGACCGCCGCCCTCGATCCCGTCGCGGTCGACCGTGACGCAGAACGGCGTGCCGACCTCGTCCTGTCGGCGGTAGCGCCGCCCGATCGAGCCGGAGTCGTCGTACGCCACCGCGAGGCCGGCCGCGCGGAGGTCGCTCGCGACCCGATCGGCGAGGTCGACGAGCCGGTCGTCGTTGGTCACCAGCGGGAACACCGCGGCGTCCTGCGGCGCGATCTCGGGCTTCAAGGAGAGGTACGTCCGCGCCTCGCCGTCGACCTCGTCCTCGCGGTAGGCGTGTGCGAGGAGCGTCTGGACGGTGCGCCCCACGCCGAAGGACGGTTCGACGACGTGCGGCGTGATGTGCTCGCCGCTCTCGGTGGTCTCCTCGACCGCGAAGGTCGCGACGTCGACGTCGACCGCGTGGGTCTCGGCGTCGTCGCCCTCCCCCACGGTCACCTCGACCGTCTCGCCGTCGAAGGCGGCGGGGTCGCGCTCGGCGAGCGTCTCCAGCGCTTCGGCGACCGCGCTGGCGTCGCCGCCGAACTCAGGGCCGAGGACGGACATGTCGGGGTCGACCGTCGCGCGCTCGACCGTCTGCGGCTCGTCGTAGCGCTTGAACACGGTGAAGGAGTCGTCGCTGTACTCGCCGTGCTTCGAGAGGTCGTAGTCGGAGCGGTACGAGAAGCCCGCGATCTCGATCCAGTCGCCGTCGACCTCGCTCTCCGCGTCCCAGCAGTCGGCCGCGTAGTGGGCGCGCTCGCCCGCGAGGTGCTGACGGAACCGGAACCGGTCGGTGTCGACGCCGACGCGCTCGTACCACCCCTTCGCGACGCCGAGGTAGTAGCCGACCCACGGGGAGCCGATGACGCCGTCGTCGACCGCCTCGCCGATCGTCGTCTCGACGTACTCGCCGTCCTCGGCCTCCTGTTCGGTCGCCGGGTACAGCCGGACGTCGACGTCGCGGACGCGGTCGAGCGGGGGCTCGTCCTCCTCGGGGTCGATGAACTGCTCCAGTTCGGCCTGCGTGAACTCGCGGAGCCGGAGGAGGCCGCCGCGCGGCGAGATCTCGTTGCGGTAGGCGGGGCCGATCTGCGTGATGCCGAACGGGAGGTTGCCGCGGGCGTACTCCTTCAGCCGCGGGAACTCGACGAAGATCCCCTGCGCCGTCTCCGGGCGGAGGTAGCCGGGCTGGCCGTCGCCCGGTCCGATGTCGGTCGCGAACATGAGGTTGAAGTCCTCGACCGGCTCGCCCGCCAGCGGGGTGCCACAGGAGGGACAGGCGATCTCGTTGTCGGCGATGAGGTCCTCGACCTCCTCGCCGGGGAGCGCCTCGGCGTCCTCGATCTCCGTGACGGCCTCCACGAGGTGGTCGGCGCGGTGGGACTCGCCGCACTCGCCGCACGCGACGAGCATGTCGTCGAACCCCTCCAGGTGGCCGGACGCCTCGAAGACGGCCTCCGGCATCACCGTCGGCGCCTCGATCTCGCGGTTCCCCTCGCGGAGGGTGAACCGGTCGCGCCACGCGTCCTCCAGGTTCCGCTTCAGCGCCGCGCCCTGCGGCCCGAACGTGTAGAAGCCGGCGGTGCCCCCGTACGCGCCGTTCGAGCCGAAGAAGAAGCCCCGTCGCTTCGCCAGCTCGACGAGGTCGTCCGCGGCCATTTATAACCCCTCCAGGAGGTCGACGTCGCGCACGATGCCCTCGAGGTCGGTGCCGCTCACGAGGGGGACCTGCTCGATGTCGTTGCTGATGAGCTCCTGTGCGACCTCCTTGGCCGTCCGGGTGGCGTTGACCGTGATCAGGTCCTCGGTCATGAAGTGGCGGGTCGCCTCCGCCGGGAGCTCCACGTTACGGGTCGGGAGGTAGCGCGCGCCGGTCGCTTTGATGCCCTCCCACGACCACTCGGAGTCCTGTTCGGCGATCGAGTCGCCGGTACTCGCCTCGCCCTCGACGACGCGGGCGACCGCCAGGATGTCGACCTCTGTGAGCATCCCCGCGATCGCGGCGTCGTCGTCGAGCACGACGGCGTAGGGGACGTTCGCGAGCCCGATCTCCCGCTCGGCGACCGGCAGCGGGGTCTCGGTGTGGGTCGCGTTGACCGCTCGGGTCGCGAGGTCGCCGACCTCGGTGTCCCCGTCGATCTCGCCGCGGGCGATCGCCCGCACCACGTCGGTCACGGTGAGGATGCCGAGGATCTCGGTCCCGTCGACGACCGGGAGGCGGCGGGACTCCTCGGCGACCATGGTGGCGGCGGCGTCGACGATGTCGTCGTCCGCGCCGACGGTCGGCACCTCGCGCATCAGCAGCGCGAGCTGGTCCTCGTCCGGCTGCTCGATGAGGTCGTCCCGGGTGACGAGCCCGCGGTACACCTCGTCGCCGTCGACGTCCTTCACGACGGGGACCGAGGAGAAGCCGTACTCTTTGATATACTCCAGCACGTCGTTCCGGCTCCCCGGAATCTCGACGACGACGAGATCCGCCCGGGGCGTCATGGCGTCTGAAACGTTCATGCACCGTCTTTCAGCGTGGCACCTCTTGTATACTGCGAAGGTGGGCGGGGACGGCGCGGGGCGGGCGAGCGGTCGCGGTCCGGTCTCGGCTCGCCGAACGCGGAAGAGACAGCAGTCCAACCCGTCCGTCGGATCGACGCCCTTCGTCGCCGATATCCGTCCGATCGACGGCTTCGAGGCCGCTTCGCCGTCGATTCGCTCGCTCGGTGCGCGGATCCGCCGACGGCGGGCGGCTTCGGTTCGGAACGCTTATACCTACTGTGAACAATTGACAACCATGTCACGGAGTTCCACTCCTTGGGACGACCCGGACCCCGATCGCCGTCGGACGGCGCTGCCCACCGATCCGACGCTCGACGCCGACGACTCGCCGGACGTGATGGCGTCCATCGACTCCTCGGCGTCGCGACCGGAGCTGGTGATCGCGGACGTCTCGCGGGAGAACGCGTGGGTCTCGGTCGACGAGACCGACGCGACCGTCCTCGAGGAGTGGTGCTGACCCGGTAGCCGGTTCCCGTTTTCGCCCTCGTTCCGTTACGCCGACTCCCGGACTCCCGCTCCGAGTTCCCACGCCCGGATCAGCGACGCGATCGTCCGACACGTGGGCGCCGACGCGCCGAAGCGGTCGGCGCGGTCGGCGACGGCGCCGTAGATCGCGTCGACCTCGTTCCGTCGCCCGGCGGCGACGTCCTCGTGCATGGAAGAGCGGTTGGCCGCGGTGTCGGCGGCGACGCGCTCGAGGGCGGCGACGGCCTCGTCGTCCCCGAGGTCGACGCCGTCGGCGCGCGCGACGCGGGCCACCTCGCGGGCCGCCTCGCGCGCCACCTCGCCGCCCGGCCCGTCGAGCGTCGCGCCGTTCGAGAGGCGCGCGAGCGCCGAGGGGCCGTTGATCCCCGCGTTGACCGCGAGCTTCTCGTACCGTCGTCGAGGCATGTCCCCGGCGACCGTCGTCTCGATCCCCGCCTCGTCGAACGCGGCGCCGACGCGCTCGGCGAGCGGGTCCCGGCCGCCGGCGAGCGAGCCGACGACGACCTCACCGACCCCCGTACACGTCACCCGACCGGGCTCCGCGAGCCGGGCACCGTAGCTCGCGGTGCCCGCGAGCACGGTCGGGTCGAGCGCGGCGACGAGCCGCTCCTCGGTGAGCCCGTTCTGGAGCGAGCAGACCGCGTCGTACTCGCCGGTGGCGAGCGCCCGCGCCGCCGCGTCGGTGTCGTAGGCCTTCGTGGCGATCAGGGCGAGGTCGGCGGCGCGGTGCGCCCCGTCGGTGAGCGCCTGCGGGTGGACGTGCGCGTCGATCTCCCCGTCGATCCGGAGCCCGTCCTCCCGGATCCGCCGCATGTGCGGGTCGCGGCCGACGAGGGTGACGTCGTGTGCCCGGGCCAACAGCCCGCCGATCAGGCTGCCGAGGGCGCCGGCGCCGTAGACGAGGATCTTCATACGTGTCACCACGGGACGCGACTGAAAAGGCGTGGCGGTGGTGTCGGGCGTCCGGCCGGACGGGGCGGTGACGCCGACCGTCCGAGCGACGACGTCCCGTCCCTTACCCCTTCAGCCCGCTACCGGTCAGCGGGACGACCACGTCGTCGTCGGGGCCGATGACCCCGCGTTCGCGGAGCTCCCGGAGCGCGGCCGGCGCGACGGCGCAGGTCGGCTCCGTGTAAAACCCCGCTCGGTGGAGCCGGTCGAGCTCGCGCGTCGCGGCCGCCTCCGTCACCGCGAGCGCGTCGCCGTCGGTGGCGGCGATCGCCGCCAGGATCTCCGCGCTCCGCACCGGCTCCGCGATCTGGATCCCGTCGGCCGCCGCGTTGACCCGTCCGTCGGGATCGGCGGCCGCCGGCCCGTGCAGCTCCCGGACGATCGGGGCGACCCCGGCCGCCTGCGCGCCGAAGAGCCGCGGGACCGCGTCGATCCAGCCGGCGCGTTCGAGCCGCCGGAACCCGCGGTACGCGCCGAGGAACAGCGTGCCGTGACCGAGCGGGGTGACGACCGCGTCCGGGGCCTCCCAGCCGCGCTGTGCGGCGATCTCGTAGGCGACCGTGGCCGTCCCCTCGAAGAAGGCCGGGTTCCAGGCGTGACTGGCGTACCACGCCGAGCCGCCGGATCCGCCGTCCGATCCGCCCGCACTACCTCCGCCGAGCGCGGCGACGCAGGCGGCCGTCACGTCCGCCCGGCTCCCCTCGATCCGGACCGGCTCCGCCCCGGCGCGGCGGATCGCGCGGAGCTTCGACTCCTTGACGTCGGCCGGGACGTACACCGCGGCGTCGATCCCGGCGCGGGCCGCGTACGTCGCGATCGCCGCGCCGGCGTTGCCCGAGGAGTCCTCGACGACGCGCTCGACCCCGAGCTCCCGAGCGCGCGTGAGCGTCGTCGTCGCCCCCCGGTCCTTGAACGAGCCGGTGGGGAACACGTACTCCAGCTTGAACTCGGCGTCCCAGCCGTCGCTTCCGCCGCCGTCGGCATCGCTCCGCGGGCCGTCGGCGGCGACGAGCGGGGTCATCCCCTCGCCGAGCGTCACCCGATCGGCGGGGTCGTCGCCGACCGCGAGGAACGCCGCGTACGCCCAGAGCCCGTCGCGAGCGTCGGATACCGCGCTTTCCTCCGAGTCCGGCGGAGAGCGGTCCGGGATCGGCGGGTCGGCGAAGTTCAGGGGAGCGCCGCACCCGCAGCGCCACCGGTCGACGACGGTCGCGCCGCATTCGGGGCACGCGAGGCGTCTCGGCGTCGCGTCCGTCTCCCCCGCGTCCGTCTCCCCCGCGTCCGATCCGGCGGGGTCGTCGTCGACCGGCATCAGTAGCGGTCGACGTTGGTGCCGACCGAACAGACGTACTCGCCGGCGGCGACCTGCGGGAGCCGCCGGGTGCGCCAGAAGACGCCGTCGTCGTCGGCGGTCACGCGCCCCTTCATGCCGCCGAAGGTGTCGGTGACCTCGAAGAGGACGTCCCCGGCCGAGACGCGCTCGCCCAGGTCGCGCTCGAACCGGATCAACCCGCCCGCGGGCGACCCGTACTGGTCGAACCCGCGCGCCCGGATCTGCCGCTCGATCTCGACGTCGCCGTCGAGGAAGCCGTAGTGCCGGAGCACGTTGAACACGCCGTCGACGCCGTACCGGATCGACTCCTCGTCCCAGCCGACGGCGCCGCCGAGTTCGGGGTCGATCGTCGGGATGCCGTGTTCCGGTCCGGCCCGCGCGAGCTGGCCGTCCGGGCCCTTGATGTCGAGGACGTGCCCGCAGCCGAACACCTTCGCGAGCTCCAGGCAGTCGCCGTGGAGGCGGTGGCGGACGCCGCACCGCACCCGCGTCTCGTTTATCATCCGGCTGGTCGACCCCTGGTGGAGGTCGAGGATGAGGTCCGCGCGCTTCGCCGCCTGAAACGTCGCGTGAGCGATCCGCTCGCTCGTCGTCCCGCCCTCGTCGCCGGGGTACCCTCGGTTCATCTTTCGGTCGTCGATCGGGTTCCGGTGCTCCGCCACCTGAAATCCGAAGTAGTTGACGATGCCGACGACGAGGACCGTGCCGGACAGCTCCGTCGGATCGATTCGCGGGACCACGCGGTTGACGACGCCCAACCCGTTGAGTTCGTCGCCGTCGCTGACCGCCTGCACGTACAGCGTCCGCCCGGCCGCCGCGCCGTTGATCACGGCGACCGGCAGTCGCACGGGGCTCCCGTCCCGCGTCTCGCCCACTTCGAGACGGCCCGTGTCCGTCTCGCCCGGCGGGGCGCGGGCCGTTCCAAGGGTGATCATTACCCGAACGTGGGCCGGGCGCCCCTTTATCCGTTCGGTCCACAGCGATTGGCCGACACAACCTTTATCGCGGTTTCGACCGAGAACCAGACACTGAACGCCGCGTCCGCCCGGCCGCGGGGGTCGGGTGCGGACCGCCCGGGCTCTCGCCCGGCGTTCCGCCCGTCGTCGGCCGGACTCGGCGCTCCCACACATGAGCATCGACATCGAACCGCTGGCGGACGGGGACGGACTCACGGTGACGGACCACATCGAGAACACCCAGTTCGAGGTGTACACCGACCGGACGGTGGACCCGGTCGCGACCCCCGGCGACGCCCACTACTTCCCCGTCGACGCCAGCGTCACGGTCGAGACCGCGTCGGTCGAGATCCCCCGCGTCGCGGTCGTCGAGACGCGCGCCGGCGACGGCACGCTGCTCACCCGGGGGGACTCCTACTGCATGCCCGCCGGGACCTATCACGTCGGCATCGACCCCGCGCCGACCAAGCTCTACCTCGCCTTCGAGTCGGGGTTCTCGGTGTCGACGACGGATCGGACCACCCGGATCGACCTCGACGCCCCCGCCGAGGTCACGCTCGGGTTCCGGTCGCTCCACCAGGTGCCGGCGGGGACGATCGAGACGCCGACGGATCCCGAGTCGCTGATGCGCGCCGTGTCGCTGCTCGGCTCCGCGCTCCAGACGACGAGCCCGGAGCGGTCCTTCCCCACCCTCCGGGGGCACCCGCCGCTGATCGAGCCGGGCGACGAGTTCCGCGTGCCGGAGCAGATCGAGCCGCTCGACTCCGGGATCCGGATCGTCGTACCGCCCGCGTACGAGTACCTCTATCCGGTCGTCTCGCTCGCGTACTACTTCGCGGCCGACGTCGTTCCCGGGGACGCCCCCCGGATCGAGGGCGACGGCTGGAGCTACCCGCTGGAGCCCGACTTCGAGCGCCGGACCGCCGAGGTGCTCCGGCAGTCGTTCCACTTCGACTGTCTCGCCCGCACCGAGGGGTTCTACCCGGTCGACCTCCACGAGCGCGAGACGACCGACCTCGACCTCGACTGGGGCCGGCTGTACGACCTGCCGCTCGCGGAGCGCCTCGGCGAGTACCTCGCGGTCCCGTTCGAGCGCGTCGAGCCCGAGCTCCCGCAGTGGACGCTGACGACCGACGTGCGGCCCGACCCCGACAACGTCGAGATGCTGCCGTTCATCGCAGGGGAGCTGTCGATCGTCCGGTCTCCCGAAACGGCCACGCCGGTGGCCGCGAGCGAGGGGGGCGGCGTCGGGCTCTTCCGCGGTCCGGGAGCCGAGGCGGCGTCCCTCGGTCCGGACGAGTTCGTTCGGGGGGGTGCCGGGGCCGTCCGGGGCGCCGACACCTCGACCGTCCGGGGCGCCGACGCCTCGACCGACCGCGGCGCGGTGCCCGCCGACGCCGACTTCCTGCGGCCCGAGCCGGTCGACACCGTCGAGCACGCGTGGGTCGGCGACGGCGTCCCGCTCGACGCCAACAAGGCGACCCTCGACGCGTACCACCGCCGACTGGAGGCCGGCGCGGTCGAGCAGTCGCGGATCTCCGTCCTCGTCGTCTGCAACGACGAGCAGATGCGCGAGGAGGGCGAGGTCGCGGACCTGTACGGGCTCCGCGACATGGTGCAGTTCGACATCGAGGTGCGTCACGACCTCACCCGCGCGGAGATGCGCGAGGTCCTCCAGTCGGACGTCGACTTCCTCCACTACGTCGGCCACGTCGACAGCCGCGGGATGCAGTGTACCGACGACTACCTCGACCTGACCGACGAGGACCTCGACGTCGGCGTCAGCGCCTTCCTGCTCAACGCCTGCCAGTCCTACCAGCAGGGGGAGGCCCTCGTCCACCGCGGCTCCCGCGGCGGCATCGTCACCCTCTCCGACGTGGCGAACTCGCCAGCGACCCAGCTCGGTCGGATCGTCGCCCGCCTGATGAACAGCGGCTTCAACCTCCGCACCGCGCTCCACGTCGCGAAGCGCGAGCTGATCACCGGCCACCAGTACATCGTCGTCGGGGACGGCGGGACGACGATTTGTCAGAGTCGGAGTGGGGTGGCGCTAGTGTTGAATCTGAGTGATTCTGAAGAGGATTGCTGGGATCTATCCGCGAAA
>NZ_JAWOBM010000048.1:0-19720 GCF_046498025.1 Halorubrum sp. | reverse complement strand
CTCGGGATGGCCGGCATCCCGCTGTTGGCCGGATTCGTCAGTAAGTACTACATGCTGATCGGCGGGATCCGGATGGGCGCCCGGCTCACCCCGGTCGCCTACTACCTCGTCGGCGCGCTGCTGCTCTCGGGCGTGCTCAACATCGCGTACTTCTGGCCGGTGATCTACACCGCCTTCTTCGAGGCGGAGGACGCCCACGACGCGAAGCCGCTCGTCGACTTCCGGCTGGGCGGCGAGTCGCGGTCGACCCTGCCGGCGACCGACGGGGGCCGCGCAGGTGACGACGCGGCGACCGACGGGGGCCGCGCAGGTGACGACGCGGCGACCGACGGGGGCCGTCCGGAGGACGAGGACGAGAGCGCCGAAGTCGACGACGGTGAGTCCGCCGTTGACGACGTCGTCGAGAGCGCGGAGGGCGGCTCGGCGGCCGACGGCGAGACCGCGACCGACGGAGACGCCGAGGTGGCGGACGACTCGGACATCCCCGACGCCGAGCTCGACGACCTGCCGACCGACGAGGACGGCGTCGTCCGTCCGAACTTCACCACGAGCGAGCGGGACTTCTCCGAGCCGGCGGAGCGCGTCGACACCGGCGACTACGCGGTCGACTCGCGCCCCTCCGACGCCGACGTGCCCTTCGGCCCGGGGCGGAGCGAGGGCGATGCTACGGACGCGGAGAGCGACGACACGGGTGATGATCACGGCCACGACACAGACGACGACCGCGACCACGATGGAGACGACGGCCACGGTCACGACGGAGACGATCACGGTCACGACGGAGACGACCACGGTCACGACCACGCCGGCGGGCCGCCCGCGGGCGGCTGGCGGCACATCGACGGGCTCGACGCCCTCCGCGGGCGCGAGTCGACGTGGTTCACGCTCGGGCCGATCCTCACCGCGATGAGCCTCGCGGTGCTGCTCGGCGTGATCCCCTACGAGATGGGCTTCCTGGAGCTGATCGAGCTCATCGTCGACACGCGGCTGCCCGAGGAGGTGATGCGACCGTGAACGCGGTCCTCACCTCGCTCCCGCCGTACGTCGTGCTCGCGGCGGCGGCGTTCCTCGTGCTCGGGCTCCCGCGCCGCGCCGGCCACGCGGCGGCCGCGCTGGCGACGGCGTTCGCCTTCGCGCAGGCGGTGCTCATCGGCGACGCCGGCGCGGGCGCACACGTCGCGACGCGCCTGTTCGGCTTCGACGTGGTTCTGTTCAACGTCGACCAGTTCTCCCTGCTGATGGGCGTCGTGGTCGGCTTCCTCGCCACGGCGGCGGTGCTGTACGCGTACGGCACCGAGGCGCCGAAGTGGGTGACGGCGTTCGCGCTGGTGTACGTCTCCTCGACGCTCGGGACGATCTACGCCGGTGACTGGCTCACCCTGATCTTCTTCTGGGAGCTGATGGCCGTCACCAGCACCCTGCTGGTGTGGCAGTACGGCGGCGCGGCGGTGCGGGCGGGCTACCGCTACGCGCTGTTCCACGGGATCGGCGGGACGTTCCTCCTCGGCGCCGTCGTCGTTCACGGCGCGTCGATGCTCGGTACGGTCCCGGCCGCCGAGATATTCCTGTTCTCGGCGACGACCGGGGTCCACGCCAGCGCGACGCTGCTCGCGGCGATCGGGATCGGCGTCAACTGCGGGTTCATCTTCCTGCACACGTGGCTGCCGGACACCTACCCGCGCCCGCACGTGGCGGCGTCGGTGTTCCTCTCGGTGTTCACCACGAAGACGGCGGCGTACGTGATGTACCGCGCGTTCCCGGAGGGCGGCATGTGGCTCGCGTACCTCGGCGGGTTCATGGCCGTCTACGGCGCGTTCTTCGCGCTGCTGCAGTACGACCCGCGGCGGCTCCTCTCGTACCACATCCAGGCGCAGCTCGGGTACATGCTGGCCGGCTTCGGGCTCGCGACGTACGTCGGCGAGTTCGCCGTCACCGGCGGGTTCGCGCACCTGTTCAACAACGTCCTCTACAAGAGCCTCCTGTTCATGGCGGTCGGCGTCGTGGTCTACCGGACCGGCGTCGAGGACATCAGGGACATGGGCGGACTGTGGCGGGAGATGCCCGTCACCTTCCTCGTCTACGTCGTCGGCGCGGCCTCGATTACGGCCGTCCCGGGGTTCAACGGGTTCATCTCGAAGGGGATGGTGATCGACTCCGCCCACGAGCTCCACAACTTCGAGCTCCTGTTCGGCGAGGGGCTGCTGTGGTGGCTGCTGATCCTCGGCGGCGTGGGGACGTTCATGTCGTTCATCAAGCTCGGCTACTACGTGTTCTTCCACGGGTCGGCGACGCTGTCGCCGAAAGACGCCACCGCGTTCCAGACCGCCGGGATGCTGCTGGCCGGCGGGGCCTGCGTCTTCTTCGGCGTCTTCTACTACCAGCTGATCGAGCTGATGCCGTTTACCGAGATCATTCTCAGCGAGGACGTCTACTTCAAGCCGTACAGCGCGAGCCACCTGACCGAGAGCGCGGCGCTGCTCGTCACCGGGTTCGTCGGCTTCTTCGCGCTGAAGCGACCGCTCGGCTGGCTCGCCCACCGCATGCGCGACGTCGACGCAGTGACGTACCCGGCCGCGTTCTACCTGAGTCGAGGGACGATCTGGGGCGTCACGGAGCTGTGGGCCGCCGTCGACCGCCTCGTGATGCGGCTGGTCGCCGTCATCGAGCGGACCGCGATGCACCCGCGGGCGGCCGTCGCCGATCTCGGCGTCGACGTCGAGATCCGCACGGGAATCGGCCGGAGCGTCCTCTTCCTGACGCTCGCGGCCGGCATCGCGCTGTTCGCGTTCCTACTCGGCTGAGAACGGGTTTCGTTTTAAAACCGAGACCTCAAAGCGCTCGGCGCGGTCGGGTCGTCCGGTCTCGGTTCGTCTTCGGCGCGGTGGCGCTCCGTCCGTGACTGCGACGCCTCAGTACTCCTCGTACGCGAGGTTCATCATCCACTGCGAGAAGGCGTCCGCCTGCGGGTCGACCTCCTCTTCCCCGATGAACGGCGACAGCATGTCGCCGGCCATCAGAAGCGAAAAGTCCAGGTCGCGCGGGGCGGGCTCCAGGTAGTACGTGTTGTGTCCGTCGTAGACGGTGTCCGACCGCTGAATGAGCCCCGAGTCCTCCAACGCCTCCGCGATGCGGCTCCCCTTGCGCGAGGAGACGTCGAGTTCCTTCCAGAAGTCGCTCTGGTGGATGCCACCGGTCTCGCGGATGAGTTCGAGGCCGGCGCGCTCGTCCTCCGACAGCTCGGCCTCGAGTTCGGACACGCTCATGGTCCTACACCCGCCCGCGAGTCGCTTAAAACTGGCTTTCCGTCCCGTCGCGGCTCCTCCGGGCGCGAGGGACGCACGCGGCGGTTGTCGTCCGCCGCGGCGTCGACGGCCGCATCGACGCCCTCCGCGTCCGTCAATCGCGTCCGAAAGACGGCGACAGCGACACCGGCTGCGCGGGCGTCTCGCAGGGCGGGCCGTCGGCGTACGCGAACTCGGGGGCCGTCCCCGGCTCGGCGGTCGTCCGGATCCGGGTGAACGACCGCGTCCCGAAGCCGTCGCCGTGGAGGCAGGCGCCGTACTCGTGGTCGGCGAGGACGTCGCTCGCGCGGTCGAGCCAGGCGTCGCTCGACTCGCCCGGCTCCGGAACCAGCTCGGCGGCGATCCGGCGGGCGCTGTCGACGCGTTCCGCGCCGAACTCCCGGCGGCGATCCGGGACCGCGAACCGCTCGACCCCGTTCACCACGCCGCCGACGTTGCCGACGACGTGGACCCCCGGATCGAGCCTCGTGACCGCGAGGCCGCCGTCGTACGAGAGGCAGAACGCGGCGACGGCGTCCGCGAGGACGAGGTTGAACCCGTCGTACGATCGGGTTTCGACCTCGCGCTCGACGGTCCGCACCGCGGCCTCCGCGGAGTCGGCTTCGAGACAGTCCCGCACGAGGAGGCCGCGGGAGCGGTCTCCCTCGCGGTCGGCGTCGAGCCAGCGGTTGGTGACCGCGACGGCGACTCCGGGCTCGGAGAGACCGACCCACGTCCCGCCGGCCTCCGCGTCGCGCGGCGCGACGTACCGAGCGCCGCCGTCGCTGACGGGGGTGCGCACGGTCGGCGGCTCCGAGGGCCTGTCCAGCGCTTCGTCGCGGTTGGCGGCGAGCGCGACCGGTGCGTCGCCGAACGCGCGCCACGCCAGGGCGAGGGTACACACGGTCCCCCGTCCGGACGACGAGGATGAAAAACCCCCGATCGGAGCGGATAGATTCTTTACTCAGAATAAAAGAAATCTTTTGGTGACTGACCACGTCAGGTCGTGTATGAAGGCGATTGCCGTATACGAGGGAGCCGACGAACCGGTCGTGACGGAGAAGCCACGACCGGAGCCGGCGCCCGGAGAAGCGCTCGTCCGGACCCTCCGCGTCGGCGTCGACGGGACGGACCACGAGGTCATCGCCGGCGGACACGGCGGCGCGCCGGAGGGCGAGGACCACCTGGTGTTGGGTCACGAGGCGGTCGGCGTGATCGAGGACCCCAACGACACGCCGTTCGAGGCCGGCGACGTGGTCGTGCCGACGGTGCGGCGCCCGCCCAACGGCGCGAACGAGTACTTCGCGCGCGGCGAGCCCGACATGGCGCCGGAGGGTCGGTACCACGAGCGCGGCATCGTCGGCGCGCACGGGTTCATGGCCGAGTACTTCACCAGCCCGGCGGAGTTCCTCGCGGAGATTCCGCCCGCGCTCGCCGAGTGGGGGTTCCTCGTCGAACCGCTCTCGATCGCGGAGAAGGCGGTCGAGCACGCCTACGCCAGCCGGTCGGCGTTCCACTGGGAACCGGAGTCCGCGCTGGTGCTGGGCAACGGCTCGCTCGGGCTGCTCACGGTCGCGAAGCTCGACGCCGACTTCGAGCGGGTGTACTGTCTCGGCCGCCGAGAGCGACCGGACCCGACGATCGACATCATCGAGTCGCTGGACGCGACGTACGTGAACTCCAACGACACGCCCGTCTCGTCGGTTCCGGAGGCGCACGAGGCGATGGACTTCGTCTTCGAGGCGACGGGCTACGCCCCGCACGCCTTCGAGACGATCGAGGCGCTCGCGCCCAACGGGGTCGGCGCGCTGCTCGGCGTGCCGGGCGACTGGGAGTTCGAGATCGACGGGGGGCGGCTCCACCGCGAGCTCGTCCTCCACAACAAGGCGCTCGTCGGGAGCGTCAACTCCGGCTACGAGCACTTCGAAGCCGCCGTCGACTCCCTGTCGCGCTTCTCTCAGGGGTTCATCGACGACCTCGTCACCGGCGTCTACGGGCTCGACGAGTTCGAGGCCGCGTTCGCGGATGACGACACGACTATTAAAACGGCGGTCGAATTCGGTTCATATGAAGAACGTTGACGACCTGATAGACAGCGCGGCCGAGCTGGCGGAACGGGGGCTCTCGAAGGGCGAGATCGCCGACGAACTGAACGTCTCGCGAGAGACCGCGAGCTGGCTCGTCGAGCGCGCGGGCGGCAACGGCGCCGCGACCGAGGCCGCGGTCGGCGGATCGACGGCCGACATCCACGTCGACTGGTCGGCGCTGGGCCGCGACTCGACGCGGCTCCGGTACGCCGCGAGCGCGATGGCCGACCTCCTCGCGAAGGAGGGCGAGTCGGTCGATCTCACCGTCGGCATCGAGAAGGCCGGCGCGCCGCTCGCGACCGCGGTCGCGAACCAGCTCGACACCGATCTCGGCACGTACGCGCCCGCGAAACACCAGTGGGATGAGGGCGACATCGACGAGCACGGCGGGGGTTTCTCGCGGAACTTCGCGGCGATCCGCGACCGCGACTGCTACGTCGTCGACGACATCATCACGTCGGGGACGACGATGCGGGAGTCGATCAACGCGATCCGCGAGCAGGGGGGCGAACCCGCCGCCTGCGTCGTCCTCGTGGACAAGATGGGCTACGACGAAATCGACGACGTCCCGGTGTACTCGCTCGTCGACGTCGTCCGTGTCGACCGCGACGAGTAGGCCGGCCCGTTCTCCGATTGCGCTCCGGGCGCACGCGCTCCCGTGCGGAACCCATTTGCCGCGGCGGCGCGTACCGACGCCCATGACGTTCCAGCCCGAGTCCGAGGCGGAGCCCGACGAGATCGAAGCGCGCGTTCGGGAGGCGCTCGCCGAGAACCACGTGGTCCTGTTCATGAAGGGGAACCGGCTGATGCCCCAGTGCGGCTACTCACAGCGCGCCGTCGAGCTCATCAGCCAGCACGTCGAGGAGTTCGAGACGGTGGACGTGTTGCCCGCGCTGCCCCACTACCGGGCGGCGTTGGAAGCCGAGAGCGGGTGGGAGACCATCCCGCAGACGTTCGTCGACGGGGAGTTCATCGGCGGCAGCGACGTGCTCGCCGAACTCGAGGAACGCGGCGAGCTCGCGGCCGAGCTCGGCGCCGAGTAGACGACGAACCGTCTCCCCTTCGCAGCGAGGTCCGATCTCGGTTAGTCGAAGGGCAGGCCATATAAACCTACGCCCCCTACATACGATAGGAGCAGCCGTTGCCGCTGCCGCCGTGCCGACCCCTCGACTCATCTCACCCAACCAACAATGACAGGCCGCGTGTTCAGACTTCATTCGACGCTCGAACTGCCACTCGAAGACGTGGAGACGTACTTCGAAGAAGACCCCGACCTCCCGCCGGAGATCGACGACATCGACATCACGCGTCGAAACAACACCCTCATTATCAAGGCCCTGTCCGACGACGAATCGATCAGCAAGTACACGCCGACCGCCCAGCTGAAGGCGTCCGTCACGGAGACGCGGGTCTGGGAGGAGGAGCCCCCCCGCGCCGGCGGTCCGCAGTGGATGGACGACGAGGAAGAGGAGATCCCCTCCGAACTCGTCGAGTTCGCCTGCTTCAAGGGCGACCGCGAGACGGTCCTCCAGAACTCCGCGCTCCAGTACCCCATGTTCCTCGTCCTCCGCGAGCTGGCGCAGCTCTCGGAGAAGGGGACGTTGACCGCCATCACCGAGGAGGACGGAGAGCTCGAAGCGACGCGGATCGTCGAGGGTGAGCCGCGTCCCGCGAGCATCGAGGTCGTCGAGAGCCCGCAGGGCGCCGGCGACGGCGACGGCGGCGTCAACTGGCGCGACAACGAGTTCATTTCGGACTGAGGCCGACGCCGCCGCGCCGTCGACCGGCGTCAGCGGTCAGTCGACGTCACTGGTCAGTCAGCGTCAGCGGTCTACCGGCGTTAGCGGTCGGTCGACGGCGGCGTCGCACGACGACCCATCGCGTCGAACCCGCGCTGGAGGTCCGCGATCAGGTCCTCTCTTCCCTCGATCCCGACCGAAACGCGCATGAGCGTGTCCGAGATTCCGAGCGCTTCGCGTTCTGCCGGCGAGAGCGGCTCGTGGGTCATCGCGGCCGGCAGCTCGATCAGGCTCTCGACGCCGCCGACGGAGACCGCGAGCGTGAACTCCGTCAGCGCCTCGACGAACCGCTTCGCGTCTTCGATTTCGCCGTCGAGTTCGAACGAGAGTATCCCGCCGAAGCCGGACATCTGCTCGCGAGCGAGCTCGTGGTCCGGGTGGGTCGGCAGGCCGGGGTAGTACACGTCGGTCACCTCGGGTCGTTCCTCGAGGAACTCGGCGACGGCCATCGCGTTCTCTTCGTGCCGTTCCATGCGGACGGCGAGCGTTTTCATGCCGCGTAACACGAGGTAGCTGTCGAACGGGCCGCTCACGGCGCCCACGCCGACCTGCTGCAGGAATCGGATCTCCTCGGCCAGCGCGTCGTCGTCGGTGACGACCGCGCCGGCGACGGCGTCGGAGTGGCCGTTGAGGTACTTCGTCGTGCTGTGGACGACGACGTCGGCCCCCAGCTCGAGCGGCCGTTGGAAGTACGGGCTCGCGAACGTGTTGTCCACGCCGAACAGCACGTCTCGGTCCGCGACCAGGTCGGCGATACCGGCGATGTCACACAGCGCGAGCTTCGGGTTCGTCGGCGACTCCATCCAGACGGCGGCGGTCTCCTCGCGGAGCGCGGCCGCCACGTTCGCCGTGTCCGTCGCGTCGACGTACGTGACGTCGACGCCGAGACGCGACCGAAACACGTCGTCGAGCATCCGACGGGTGCCGGCGTACAGGTCCTCGAACGCGACGACGTGATCGCCGGGGGTCACACCTGCGAGAAGCGTCGTGAAGATCGCCGCCGTGCCGGAGGCGAACGCGGCGCCGTGAGCGCCTCCTTCGAGCGCGGCGATCCGGGTCTCCAGCGCGTGTCGCGTCGGGTTCGACAGACGGCCGTAGACGAACTCACCCGCGCTCGGGTCCACGTCTTCGAGCCGCATCTCGGTATCGAGGCCGGGAAGGGCGAACGTCGACGAGAGGTGAATGGGCGAGACGACGTCGCCCGCTTCGCTCCCGTTCCCGAACGGTTCCTCGCCTTCGGTGACGGTGAGCGTGTCCAACGTCGGCGCTGAGTGATCCTCCATACGAGAACTCCGACGTGCGGTCGCTAATATATTGTTATTTTTCATTAATAATGCTGGTTCGACGGATAACTCACGGGGATATCACGCTTCGACAGGCGGATCGCCGCGTTCCGTTCGTTCCAGTCGACGGTCGTCAACCCGGACCGCCGACGCTTTAGGCGCTGCCGGCGTGCTCTCGGCAATGACCGACGACTGGGTGAGCCTCTTTTCGGGCGGCAAGGACTCCTCGTGGGCGCTGTACCGCGCACTGGAGGAGGGCCTCGACGTCTCGCGGCTCCTGACCGTCCACCCCGCGGGCGACTCGTACATGTACCACACGCCGGCCACGGAGCTCGCCGCGCTCGCCGCCAAGAGCGTCGGGATCGATCTCGTCGAGGTCTCGCCGGCCGACTTCGGCGCGGACGACGTCGACGACGCGGGCGCGCAGGGCGACGCCGAACTGGAGCCGATGGAGGCCGCGCTCCGGGAGATCGCCGCGGCCGACGACGTCGACCTCGCGGGCGTCACCGCCGGCGCGGTCGAGAGCGAATACCAGACCAGCCGGATTCGGGCGATGTGCGACCGCCTCGGGATCGACCTGTTCGCCCCGCTGTGGGGGGAGGACCCGGTCGCGCTCGCGGAAGCGATGTTCGACGCCGGCTTCGAGATCCGGATCGTGCAGGTCGCGGCGTACGGCCTCAACGAGTCGTGGCTCGGGCGGCGCTACGACGCCGACGCGCTGGCGGAGCTGCTCGACCTGCGCGAGGAGTACGGGGTCCACCCGCTCGGCGAGGGCGGCGAGTTCGAGACGTACGTCGTCGACGGACCGCACATGACCCGTCGGATCGCGTTCGAGTACGACGCGGTGTGGGAGGGCGACCGGGGTCACGTCGAGGTCCGGGACGCGCGGCTGGAGTGAGGCGGGGAAACCCGGTCGACTGAAAAGCGCGCGGGCGCGGACGTTACGGCCAGCTGCCGGCCTGTTCGTACGCGTCCACGATCCTGCCGATGGCGACGACGTAGGCGGCGGTGCGGAGGTCGCGGACGTCCCGCCGCTCGTAGGCGTCGATGATCCCGTCGAACGCCTCGGTGATCACGCGTTCGAGCTCCTCGTTGACCCTCGACTCGGTCCAGTAGAACCGCTGTCGGTTCTGCACCCACTCGAAGTACGAGACGGTGACGCCGCCGGCGTTGGCGAAGATGTCGGGGACGACGTACACGTCCTTCTCGACGAGGACGTCGTCGGCGTCGGGAGTGAGGGGACCGTTCGCGGCCTCGACGATCACGTCGGCCGAGACGTCGGCGGCGAGGTCGCCGTCGATGGCGTTCTCCAGCGCCGCGGGCACGAGCAGGTCGACGTCGAGCGTCAACAGCTCCTCGTTCGTGATCGACGCGGCGTCGCCGTAGCCGGAGACCGCGCCCGTCTCGGCCTTGTGGTCTTTCACCGCCCGCGGGTCGAGCCCGTCGGGGTCGTGGATGGCGCCCGAGGAGTCGGAGACCGCTACCACGTCGCCGCCGAGCTCGTCGATGAGAGCGGCCGCGACCGAGCCGGCGTTGCCGTATCCCTGGACGGCGACCGTCGCGCCCGCGAGGTCGCGGTCGAGCCAGTCGAACGTTTCGCGCGCGGCGAGCGCGACGGACCGGCCGGTCGCCTGGACGCGTCCCTCGCTCCCCCCCGAGTCGATCGCCTTCCCGGTGATGACGCCGGGGGCGGTCGTGTTCTCCAAGGTCTCGTAGGTGTCTTTGATCCAGTTCATCTCCCGCTGCCCGGTGTTGACGTCGGGCGCGGGGATGTCGCGGTCCTCGCCGATGATCGGACGGAGCTCCTTCGCGAACGAGCGCGTCAGCCGCTCCAGTTCGCTCTCCGAGTACTCGCCGGGGTCGATCGCGATCCCGCCCTTTCCCCCGCCGTAGGGCACGTCGACGACGGCGCACTTGTACGCCATCCAGCCCGAGAGCGCCTTCACTTCGTCTCGGGTGACGCCGGGGTGATACCGGATCCCCCCCTTATACGGACCGCGGTCGCCGTTGAACTGGGACCGGTACGCGCGGACCGTCTCCAGCGAGCCGTCGTCCCGTTCGAACGTCAGGTTCGTCTCCAACACCCGCTCGGGGTTCTTCAGTCGGGTGATCACCCCGTCCTCGGCGTCGAGCGACGCCGCGGCGTCGTCGACCTGCTCGCGGAAGCTCTCGAACGGATTGGTCTGGTCAGCCATGCGGTACACTCCCGAGGGACCGAGGTTAATTGTGACGGATAGTTGGCCGTCGCGGCCGGGAGACCGCGCGCGGTCACGGCGTGGGCGAACGCGCGAGCGCCACGGAGAGCGCGAGCGCGGTCACCTCCCCGAGTCCAGCCCCGCCGCCTCGGCCCGGTCGACGATCCGCTCGGCCTGCGCGATGAGCGGGGCGTCGATCATCTCGCCGTCGACGCCGAACACCCCCCGGCCCGCCCGGTCCGCCTCGTCGCGGGCCCCCAAAACCCGCGTCGCCCACTCGACCTCCTCCGGGTCTGGCGTGAACGCCTCGTTGATCGGGTCGACCTGCGACGGGTGGATCGCGAGCTTCCCGTCGTAGCCGAGCCCCGCCGCGAACGCGGTCTCCTCGCGAAGTCCCTCCGCGTCGGAGAAGTCGGTATACACCGTGTCGAGGGCGTCGACGTCGGCCGCGCTGGCCGCGAGGAGGACGTGTTCGCGGGCGTACAGGACCTCGGTGCCCTCGTCGGTGCGCGTCGCGCCGATGTCGGCCGCGAGGTCCTCGGCGCCGAAGATCACGGCGTCGGTCGGGTCCGCGGCGGCGATCGACTCGGCGGAGAGCACGCCCCCGGCCGTCTCGACGAGCGCGAACACCGCGACATCGAGCCCGCGGTCGACACACATGGCGGCCGTGCGCTCGATGCGGTCGGGGCCTTCGACCTTCGGCAGCATGACCGCGTCGAGGCGGAGCGAGGACTCGGCGTCGTCGGACCCGCCCGCGTCCGACGCCCCGTCCCCGGTCAGCGCGTCGAGATCGGCGGCCGGGGCCGTCGCCGTGAGGCGGACGCACACCTCGGCGTCGGGGTCGAACGCGGGGTCGGCGAGCACGTCGCGGACGGCGGCGCGGGCCTCGTCCTTCCGACCGGGAGCGACGGCGTCCTCGAGGTCGAAGCAGACCACGTCCGCGCCCGTCGCCGGCGCCTTTCGCACGAGCTCCGGGCGGTCGCCGGGGGAGAACAGGAGGCTTCGTCGGGCCATGTGGGGGACTCCTCGCGGCCGAGTATAAAAGAACGGGGCGGTCGAACGACGGCTGCGCCCGGCGCCCGGAGCGGTACCGATTTGCCGCGTCGGGCCGACGGTCGCGCCATGACGGGACGCTACTACGAGGAGTTCACGGTCGGTGAGACGATCGAACACGCGCGCCGTCGGACGGTGAGCGAGGCCGACAACCAGCGCTTCTGCGATATGACGATGAACCAACAGCCCCTCCACCTGGACGCCGACTTCGCCGAGGGCACACAGTTCGGCGAGCGGCTCGTCAACGGGCTCTACACCATGTCGCTCGCGGTCGGGGTGTCGATCCCGGAGACCACTGACGGCACCATCGTCGCGAACCTCTCGTACGACGACGTCGAACACCCGAACCCGGTGTTCCACGGCGACACCCTCCGCGCCCGGTCGACCGTCACCGACAAGCGGGAGACGAGCGACGGCGACCGCGGCGTCGTCACGATGCACGTCGAGGCGTTCAAGCTGGTCGCGGACGGCGACGACGTCCTCGTCTGCGAGTTCGACCGGACCGCGCTCTCGAAGAAGCGACCGGACGGCGCGGAGAGCTGAGTCCGGCTACGCGTCGTCGACCGCGTCCTCGACCGCCAGCAAGAGCCCGAGGTACGACGTCCGGAGCTGGTCGTCGCCGTCGAGTCCGAGCCGGTCGAGCGCGTCGAGCGCGTCGTCCCTGACGGTCTCGATCGCGGCCTCGTCGTCGACCGCGCGTTCGATCTCGACGAACTCGCCGAGCCCGTCGACCGCGTCGAGGGTGACGGTGAAGCCGTCGTACGCCCAGAACTCGCGCCGCTTCTCGACGGCCGCCGCCGGCTCGAAGCCGAGCCCGGAGAGGATGCCGGCCGCGGCCTCGGGGTCTGCCACCTCGGTCTCGTGTTCCGCGCGGGTCTTCGACCCCTCGTCGAGCAGCGGCCCCTTATACGTGATCTTGGTCGTCTCGGGGCCGGTCGGTGAGTCGCTCGACTCCCTCGTCCCGTCGCCCGATTTGGCCGTCGCGTCGCCCGAGCCGATCCCGTCAGGAAGCGGCGTCTCGCGGCGCACGCGGAGCGCTTCGTCGGTCTCGGCGAAGTCGCGGTGGGGCGCGTCGTAGTAGTCGTCGCGCTGGCGACGCGCGCCGACGCGCTCGGCGCCCGCCTCGCGGAGGCGCTCGCGAACCGCGTCGACGTCGGCCGGTACCTTGATCTCGACCTCGAACATACCCGGGCTCCGCCGGGCGCGTTCTTAAGCGCCGCGGGACGCTGGCTCCCGAGCGGGCCGCTCGCCGCCGCGTCGAACCGTGCGCCTTAAGGGTGTAACAGGTGACGTTCACGGTATGAGCGATCAGGAGCAAGCGGACGCGGCCGAGGACGCCGACGAGGCCGAGACCGAAGCCGAGACCGAGAGCGCCGGACTGGCGGACGGCGACTTCGTGCGGGTCGCGTACACGATCCGAACGGCCGACGACGACCGGGTCATCGACACCACCGACGAGGAGGTCGCAGAGGAGGCCGAGATCGACACCGAGGAACACGAGTTCGAACCGCGCGTCATCGCGCTCGGCGCCGGTCACGTGTTCCCGTCGGTCGACGAGGCGTTCGTCGGCGCGGCGGTCGGCGACGAGGGCGTCGTCGACGTGCCCGCCGAGGACGCTTTCGGCGCGTACGACCCCGACGAGGTCGAGACGGTCAAGGCCGACAAGATCCCCGAGGACAGCCGGTACCCCGGCGCGCAGGTCCAGATCGACAACCGGCAGGGCTACCTCGAGACGATCATCGGCGGCCGCGCCCGCGTCGACTTCAACCACCCGCTGGCCGGCGAGGACCTCGAGTACGAGTACGAGATCCTCGAGCTGATCGACGACCGCGAGCAGCAGGCCGCCGGCATGCTCGGGATGTACCTCCAGGAGGCCCCCGAGGTCCGCATCGAGGCCGTCACCGAGGAGGAGGAGACGGTCACCGAGGACGACGACGGCGAGGAGGTCGTCGAGACCGAGGAGGTCGAGAAGGACGTCCTCTACGTGACGGCCACGCAGGCGATGCAGATGAACCAGCAGTGGATGTTCCAGAAACAGCAGATCGCACAGGACCTCATGGGCCGGCTCGACCTCGACCGCGTCGTGGTCGAGGAGGTCATCGAGGGCGGCGGCATGGGCGGTCTCGGCGGCATGATGGGCGGCATGGGCGGCGCCGGCGCGGAAGACATCGAGGACGCGCTCGAGGACGTCGACGTCGACGCCGACGAGATCGTCGACGAACTCGACGAGGAGTAACCTCCGGTCTGCGGTTCCGCTCGGACGAGGAACCGATCCCTTTTGAACGGCGGTCGACCCACTGAGAGACATGGAGAGCGATCGGACGACGGGGCGGGACGCGGAGGTCGACTGAGCGATGGAGATCGAACGCGCGCGCGAGGACCTCGTCGTCGCCGCGAGCGCCGCCGCCACGACCGTCGCGATCGCGGTGCTGTCGGGCGTCGCCGGCGTCGTCGCGGTGGGAACGCTGCCGACGCTCACCCCGCTCGCCGTCTACGCCGTCTACCTCTTCTCGCGGAAGGGCGGCCCGTACGGGTCGCTCGACGAGCCGCGGAACTGGGCGATCGCCGCGGCGCTCGTCGGCGTGCTCGTCGTCGTCGCGGCGCTGGCGCTGTAGCCGGCGAAACGGACTCCCCGACCGAATCAGGCGATGTCGCGGCTCGTGTCCACCGAGACCGAGTCGGTGAGCTTCAGCTTCAGCGGTTCCTCCAACGCCGCACCGCCGCGGAACTTGGGCACGACGAGCCGGTTGGCGATCTCGGTCCCGGTCACCGTGGTCCGGAGGTCGAAGACGACGTCCGCGATCTGCTCGGTGACGACCCGAGCGCGGTCCGCCGACGCGTTCTTGAGCGCGTGTATCACCGCGAGCCCGTCGGCGTCGTCGACGTGTCGCCGCAGGTCGCTCAGGAA
Organism: Halorubrum sp.; assembly: GCF_046498025.1. NCBI lineage: Archaea > Methanobacteriati > Methanobacteriota > Halobacteria > Halobacteriales > Haloferacaceae > Halorubrum > Halorubrum sp. Next base: position 5,114 of record NZ_JAWOBM010000048.1, on the reverse strand, counting down.
CTCGCCGTACTCCTCGCGGCCGCGGGTCTCAAGCGGATCGGCGGAGTCGACGACGATCGTCCCGCCGTCGGGAAGCCCCGCGGCAACGTCCAGCACCGTCGCGAGCGGTTCGTCGCCCGTCGCGTCTCGGACGACCGTGTCGTCCGCCGCGTCGTCGAGCGTGAGGCTCGACTCGACCGACTCGACCGATCGCACCGTCGTCAGGTACTGACACTCCCGAACCAACGCGAAGCGATCCAGAATGAGTTCGGACTGGCTGGCCGGGTCGGCCTTCAGGACCACGACGCTGCCGCTCGGGATTCCGCCGCCGAACTCCCTGTCCAACACCGAGATTCCCGTCGGGAGCGGCTCCATACGATCGCTGCCGTCTCCGGAGGTTTGGCTCTGTCGATGGCCGCCGAACGGCGAGCGCGCGGCGGGGTCTGGGTTCACGCGACCCGCCAGCGCCCCGCGCCGTACCCGCGGGCGAGCCGGCGCGCGAGGTCATCGTACGCCGACCGGACCGCCGGGTCCGCGAGCGGCGCCGGCGTCGCGGACGGAACCCGTCCGAGCACCGGGCAGCCGAGCAGGTCGGCGACCGGATCCGGCACTGAATCCGCCCGGACGACGACGACGCCGAGCGGCGGACAGTCGAGCCGCCGCGCGATCGCGGCCGTCTTGGCGACGTCGCGGAGCGCCGCCCGGTCGAGCGGCGTCACGAGGAGCGAACGGTCTGCCGCGCGGAGCGGCGCCGCCGCGTCCGGCGACGCGCCGGCCGGGCAGTCGAGGAGGGTCGGGTCGTCCTCTGGGACCGCGTTCGCGAGCGCCTCGAACGTCGCGTGGGGGGCGACGGAGCCGGGTTCGTCCGGCGCGGCGAGGACGGTGGCGGAGGGACGTTCGGGTTCGATCCGGCCGCGGTCGCGAACGGCGTCGACGACCGTGGGCAGCGAGACTCGGTCCGACCCGACCGTCTCGGAGGCCAGCCGCGCGAGGTTGGGGAGGTCCCAGTCGGCGTCGGCCGCCACCGCCGACGCCCCTCGGCGCGACAGCGCCCGCGCGAGCCCGAGGGTCGTGGTCGTCTTCCCGCTCCCTCCCTTGCCGCCGGCGACTGCGATCACGCGGCGAACTGCGCCGTAATGGGTGAAAAAGAACGGGACGGGAACCGGCGACCGGTCAGTCCTGGCAGCAGCCGCCCGCCTCGCCGCCGAAGTCGACCGCGAGGGGTTCCGAGACGGCCTCGTTGACCGTTTCGAGGGTGTCGGTGAGCTCGTCCTGCGCGTCGAGGAACTCGCGCATGACGGGCATGGAGTGGAGCTCCTCCTGTGTCGCCTGCACCTTCTGGAGCCCGGAGTTCGTCGCCTGTCCGGTCTCGCGGGCCTGCATGAACTCCGCGCGGAGCCGTTCGAACTCGTCGATCTTCGCCTGGACGTCCTCGTCGCGCTGTACCGCCTCGCGCGCCTCCTCGAAGCGCTCGTACTCGGGGGTTCGGGCGATACGCTCGCCGAGTTCTCGACCGAGGTCCTCGATGGAGGTCTGTTCGACGCTCATGGAAGACAGTTGGCGCGAAGCGGTTTCAACCTGCCGGAGCCGGGGGACACCGTCACGGAAGCGACCGGGTCCGTCTCCCACGTCCCGGGCGCTACGTCACGCCACCTGCGACTCCACGAACGCGACCACGTCGGCCAACTCCTCTTGCCCGATCCCGTGTCCGCCCGGGTAGCTGCCGCGGGTGACGGCGGCGCCGATCTCCTCGAAGCGGTCGGCGGCGGCGGCCGAGCGCGGCTCCGGGATCACGCGGTCTCCGGCTCCCGCCCCGACGAAGACGGGTTTCCCCTCGATGCCGTCCGGGTCGAGGCCGGCGTGCGCCTCCGCGAGGTAGCCGTGGAGGGCGACGACCCACGCGTAGCGGTCCGGCTCCTCCAACACGAGCGAGAGGCTCGTGATCGCCCCTTGGCTGAAGCCGAGCAGGCCGATCCGGTCGGGATCGATGTCGTACGCCTCCGTTGCGGCCTCCACGCTCTCCGCGACCAGATCGAGGTTACGTCGGAAGTCGGCGGCGTCCGGCTGGCTCTCTTCTAACCCGCCGGCCGACAGGTCGAGGTCGTACCAAGTGTACCCGCCCTGCAGCGGGTCGGGGGCGCGGAGGCTTATCACGTGGAGCTCGTCGGGGAGGTGACTGGCGACGGGAAGCAGGTCCTGCTCGTCGGCGCCGCGACCGTGCAGCACGAAGACGGCGGGCGCGTGGTCGGGGTCGTCGGGCGCGACGTGAACGTGTTCCAGCGGGATCTCGGTCATGTCTCCCCGGTTCGCGGGCTCGGGGTTGTATCCGTCGGCCGCGGCAGCGCGCTCTCTGTCGCGGTAGACGGCCCGCGGCAGGGCGCTCTCGGTCGCGGTAGACGGTCCGCGGCCGCGCTCGATCGCACTCCATCTCGAACGATCACGAGCGTCGGCGGCGAACGCGCCGTTTAACCGTCCCGCCACGTTATTCGGGTGCATGAGCGGCTCCACGGAGGGCGACCTCACCAAGACGGGGATGGCCCTGAAACACGACCGCGAGTGGGACTACGAACTCGACCGGATCGTCGAGGCCATCGAGGAGCGCGACGCCTCGAAGGTCGGCCTCCAGTTCCCCGAAGGCCTCAAGCGCCGCGGTCCGAAGGTCGCGGACGACCTCCGCGAGGTCGCGCCCGACGACGTCACCTTCATGCTGTCCGGCCAGCCCTGCTACGGCGCCTGCGACCTCGACACGTACCTCATGCGCCGGACCGACGTGTTCGTCCACTTCGGCCACACGCCGATGAAGGAGTCCGACAGCATCGTCTACGTCCCCCTGTTCTCGAACGTCGACCCCTTCCCGATCATGGAGGACGCGCTGGCCGAGGAGCTGGCGCCCCCGGAGGAGGACCCCGACGTCGGCCTGGTCACGACGGCCCAGCACATGAACCGGTTCGAGGAGATGACCGACTGGTTGGAGGAGCGCGGCTACGAGGTTCACACCCGCCGCGGCGACGACCGACTCACGAAGGAGGGGCAGGTGCTCGGCTGCAACTACGCCTCCGCGGACATCCCCGCCGATCAGGTCCTGTACGTCGGCGGCGGGAAGTTCCACCCGGTCGGACTCGCGATGGAGCACCCCGACAAGCGCGTGGTCATCGCCGACCCCGTCAACAACGCGGTGTCGGTCGCCGAACACGACCAGTTCCTCAAGCAGCGCTACGCCTCGGTCCACAAGGCGATGGGCGCGGAGAAGTGGGGCGTCATCTTCTGTACGAAGATCGGCCAAGGTCGCTGGGAGACGGCCCAGGAGATCGTCGAGAACAACGAGAACGCCTACCTGATCACGATGGACGAGGTGACCCCGGACCGCCTCCGCAACTTCGACATGGACGCGTTCGTCAACACCGGCTGTCCGCGGATCACGACCGACGACGGCCCGCGGTTCCACAAGCCGATGTTGACCCCGGGCGAGTACGAGGCCGCGATCGGCGAGAAGCCGCTCGACTCGATCGAGTTCGACACGTTCCACGACACCTGGTAGTCGACCGCGGAGCCGACGTTCACCTCCGAAGGATAACACGTTTTACGCTGCCGAGCCACGTCGCCGTATGGCCCCGGTAGCGCCCTCCGCGTCCCTCCCGAGCCGCGCCGTCACGACCGTCGGTGTCCCTCGTCGGAACGCGTTCGATCTCGGCCTCTCGCTGTTCGCCGACTTCGTCCTGACCGCCGCCGTGCTCGCGGTCCTCGGCGCGATCGTCCTGTGGCTCGCGCCGACGTTCACCGACGACGGCGTCGAGTACCTCCACGCCGAGCCCGTCGAGGCGCTCCTGTACGGGCTCGTCGCCCTCGTGATCACCACCGTGACGGCGTTCGTGCTCGCGATCACGATCGTCGGACTGCTCGTCGTCATCCCCGGACTGATACTCCTCGCCGTCCTCGGCGTCGGCGCGACGACGGTCGCGGTCATCGCGCTCGGCTCGTGGCTGCGGCAGACGGTCGGCAGCGCTCAGGCGCCGGGCTACGGAGTCCCGCTGCTGGTCGGCGCGGTCGCCTGGGCGGCGGCCGAACTCGTCCCGGTCGCGGGCGACCTCTTCGTGTTCGCGCTCTCGACGATGGGGTACGGCTACCTCGCCCTGTGGGTGACCGGCCGGTTCGGCCGCGACTACGGCTCGCTTGCCGGCTCGAACGGCGGGGGCGGCGGCGGCTCTCGCGACCGCGACGACCGAGAGAGTCGTCGGGCCGTCGACGAGGGGGAGAGGTCGGACCGGTTCCGGAACGTCGCGGCAGTGGACGCGGAACGCGATGCCGACGAGCGGGACCGATCGAACGACGACGCCACGGGACGAGAGGGGGACGTCACGGGACGGGACGACGACGCGCCCTGATATGAAGGCGAAGCGCGACGGACCGAGACGACCGCGCTCAGGCAGCGGGCACGCGTTCGAGCACGCTCTCACGACCGCTTCTCGACGGCGCCTTCGACGTACTCGACGGCCGCCGTCGGCGACGACGTGGCTTCGACGCCCGCCACGTCGTACGTGTCGATCCCGGCGACCGCCCGACCGTGCGCCAGCGCCAGCCCGATCTCCGAGAGCGTGCCGTGCGTTCCGTCGACCGCGATCGCGGCGTCGCCGTTGAGTACCACCAACGCGTTTCGGGCGTGGCCCATCCCGGTCGCGATCGGGACCGTGACGTGCGGGTTCGCGTCCGACCGCCGGTCAGTCGGGAGGATGCCTATAGTCTCCCCGCCCTCTTCCCGTGCGCCGCGACAGACGGCCTCCATGACGCCGCCGAGGCCGCCGCAGACCACCGTATGACCGCGGTCCGCGAGCCGTTCGCCGAGCCGTTCCGCGACCGCCGCCGTCTCCGGCGGGACCGAACTCCCGCCGATAACGCTGACGCGCATACCGCGGGACGCGGGGCGGACGTATATAAATAGGCCGGCGGTCGTGTCGCGGCGTTGGTGAAACCCTTTTAAGTACCGAGCGAGTGCAGAGTGTATGACGTACGATACCGTCGTGTTCGACAACGACGGTGTCCTCGTGGGCCGCACGCGGTTCGACGTGCTCCGGGACGCAACCCGGAACGCGTTCGAAGAGTGCGGCGTCGAGGAGCCCGATCCGGACGACGTAGAGCGC
>NZ_JAWOBM010000001.1:0-3638 GCF_046498025.1 Halorubrum sp. | reverse complement strand
GGGTACTTCGAGGACGAGGGCGTCGACGCCGACCTCTCGTACTTCGCTCCCGGCACCCAGGACTTCGAGGGCGAGAACGCGTTCGACGCCGACTGGTGGGACGACATGGACGAGGACGGCGGCACCCACGGCGTCTGCGAGTGGAACGCGGTCCAGGAGGTCTCCGAGACCGACCGCGACATCGTCGGCTCCTACAGCGAGTGGGACCGCGTCGTCTTCGTCGACGCCGACGACGACGCCGAGACCGTCGACGACCTGCGCGGTCGCTCCGTCGGGATCAACAAGTACGCCACCTCGTTCTACTCGATGCGGGAGATGCTGGAGAACGAGGGGTTCGAGGACGACGAGATCGTCTTGGAGCACGTCGGCGAGGCGGAGGAGCGCTTCGACGCGGTGAAGCGCGGCGCGGTCGACGCCATCGCGGTGCTGGAGCCGTTCGTCACGCTCGGCCGCTACGACGAGGAGCTGAGGGAGGTGTTCGACGGGCCGTGCCGCGCCGCCATCACGACGCGCGAGCAGCCCGAGCCGGAGAAGCTCGGGGGCTTCCTCGCCGCGCTGAACCGCGCGGTCGCCGACATCAACGACGACCTCGAGGGGTACTCCGACCGGTACGTCGCGCTCCTCGAGGACGAGGCGGCCGACAAGCCCGCCTTCGACGACGTGAACTTCGACCGGCTCCGCGAGGAGTTCGAGCTCCGCACGTTCCTCCCCGTGCGCGCCCCCGACGAGAAGCGGATCGACGCGACCACGGACTGGATGCGCGAGAAGGGCTTCGTCCCGGCCGACGCCGACATCGGGACCGCACAGGAGCTCGAGAACGAGGGCGTCATCCCGGACGACGAGGTCGAGTCCGAGGAGGACGAACCCGAGGCGACGGCGGACTGATCGATGTCCATCGAGTCCCGCCCGGCGACGACCGACGACGGCGGCGACCAGTCCGACGGCAGGTCGGACTCCGACCCCGCCTCCGCGGTCGACGCTGACGCCGATGAGACCGCCGGTGCCGGCCGTCGCGCGACCGACGCGACGCCGATCGTCGCCAGCGACCTCACGAAGCGGTACGACGAGACCCTCGTGTTCGAGGGACTCGACCTGCGCGTCGAGCCCGGCGAGGTCTGCTGTCTGCTCGGTCCGTCCGGCTGCGGCAAGACGACGCTGCTCCACCTGCTCGCGGGACTCGAGGACCCGACCGACGGCCGCGTCGCGATAGACGACGCGCCGGTGACGGGGCCCGACTACCGGTGGGGCGTCGTCTTCCAGGACCCGCTGTTGTACCCGTGGCTCTCCGTGCGCCAGAACGTCGCGATCGGGCCCCGGCTCCGCGGCGAGGAGCCCGATCCAGACCACGTCGACGACCTGCTCGACCTGGTCGGGCTCGACGGCGTCGCCGACGCCGACACCTCGGACCTGTCCGGCGGGATGGCACAGCGCGCGTCGCTCGCGCGGACGCTCGCGAACGAGCCCGAGGCGCTGCTGCTCGACGAGCCGTTCTCGGCGCTCGACCAGCTGACGAAGATGGAGCTGCAGGACGAGCTGTTGCGGATCGTCGACGAGCTCGGCGTCACCGCCGTGTTCGTCACGCACGACATCGACGAGGCGGTGTACCTCGGCGACCGCGTCGCGATCATGGGACCGGTCCCGGCGGGCATCGAACACGTCGAGCGGATCGACAGCGAGACGCGCTCGCGGGACGACGAGGCGTTCCTCGCGGAGCGGGCGGCGACCTTCGAGCGCCTGGAGGCGGTGGGACTCGAATGACGCGCGACCATCGCACAGCCCACGGGGAGGGCGACCCCGACGTCGCGGCGAGCGCGCGCGAACTCGTCGGCGGCGCCGGCTGGCGGGACCCCTCGGAGACCGCCCGCACGCGCGGGCTCTCGCGGCGCGAGTTCATGAAGGAGTCGGGGCTGGCGTCGCTGGCGGCTGCCGGCGTCGGCTCGACGGCCGGCTGTCTCGGCGGCGTCGGAGGCAGCGGTAGCGGCGGTGGAGGCGGCGATCCGCCCACGGCGGAGATCGGGTACCTCCCGATCACGGACGCGGCGCCCCTGCTGGCGGGGTACGCCAACGACCACTTCGCCGACCACGACGTCGACGCCAACGAGCCGACCCTGTTCCGCGGCTGGTCGGACCTCGCGGAGGCGTTCCTCTCGGGCGAGGTCAACGTCGCGCACTTCCTGATGCCGATGACCGTCTGGATGCGCTACGGCGACGAGCTCGACGCGAACGTCCAGGTCGTCGCGTGGGACCACACGGACGGCTCCGCGCTGACGGTCCAGCAGGACGTCGACGAGTGGGCGGACCTCGGCGGCGGCACCGTCGCCGTCCCGTTCTGGTACTCGATCCACAACGTCATCCTCCAGATGGGGCTGCGCGAGCACGGGCTCACGCCCCGGACGGACTCCTCGGCCGACGAGGTGGCGGACGACGAGGTGAACCTCGTGGTGACGCCCCCGCCGGACATGCCCGCGGCGCTCGAGAACGGCTCCATCGAGGGGTACATCGTCGCCGAGCCGTTCAACGCGATCGGCGAGCTCGAGTCCGCCGGCAAGATCCTGCGGTTCACCGGCGACGTGTGGCGCGAGCACGCCTGCTGCGTCGTCGTGATGCGCGAGGAGCTGGTCGAGTCGCAGCCGGAGTGGACGACCGACGTGCTGAGCGGGATCGTCGACGCCCAGGGGTACCTCCGCGAGAACCGGTCGGAGGCCGCGCGGCTGCTCTCCTCGGAGGGGAGCGGTCTGCTCCCGCAGGGGCCGGCGCCGATCGACCGCGCGCTCACCCACTACGACGAGCACGAGTCGTACCTCGAGTCCGGCGCGATCCGCAACGCCGACTGGGACGTCGACCGGATCGGCTTCTACCCCTATCCGTACCCGTCGTACACGGAGGAGCTGGTGCGCCGCATGCGCGAGACCCGCGTCGAGGGCGAGGACGCCTTCCTCGACGACCTCGACCCGAGCGAGGTCGCCGACGACCTCGTCGCGTACGACCCCGTTCGCACAGCGCTGGAAGCGGCCGGCGGCCCGCCGGCGTTCGACGTCTCAGAGGACGATGGCTACGAGAGACAGGAGACGATACGGTTCTGAGCTGGTCGAGGAGAGCGGCCGCCTGCTGCCGGCGGTCGGACTCCTCGGCGGGCTCGCCGTCTGGTGGGCGGTGACGGCGCTCGGGAGCGGCATCATCACCAACTTCGCGCCGGCGGCGACGTTCGCCGTCCTCGCGGAGCTCCTCGTCTCGCCCGCGTTCTACGACCACGTGTTCGTCAGCCTCTCCCGGTTCGCGATCGCACTCGGTCTCTGTCTGGCGGCCGGGCTGCCGACCGGGGTCGTCGTCGGCTACTTCCGGGCGGCCGAGCGCGCGACGACCGTCCTCTTCCAGTTCATGCGCATGATCTCGCCGCTGGCGTGGTTCCCGATCGCCATCATCGTCTTCGGCGTGGGGACCCGCTCGGCGGTGTTCGTGATGTTCATGGCCGGCCTCTGGCCGATCGTGTTGAACACCGCCCACGGGATCGCGACCATCGACGACGACTGGATCACGGTCGGCGAGTCGCTCGGCGGCGACACGCCCGCGCTGCTCCGCCGGGTCGTCGTCCCCGCGGTGATCCCGGACATGCTCACGGGGATCCGCCTGTCGATCGG
>NZ_JAWOBM010000065.1:0-4163 GCF_046498025.1 Halorubrum sp. | reverse complement strand
CGAGAACGTGGTTCGGTCAATTCCGCGAACTTGTCATGAAATCAGCGGTGCGAAACATTGAACGCGCGATCGAGGGGGCACACCGCTGAACGCTGGCGTCTAAACAAGGCCCAGAGATTGTAGTCATCGCGGGAACTGCGTTATGTTCTCCATCTAAATCCCGAATCAGCCGATAGAATGCGCTTGCTTATTGATCGGAGTAGATTCGACATTGGGTATCGCTGATCTTGTATTTAAGTTTTTGATTCGACAATCGTCCGTCGCCGCCTTACATCGATTCTCTACAGCCACTGCCATCCAAGACCGTGTATCACGATAACAGCCAGCACCCCGAAAACCGCCAGACCCACCATGTAGAGAATCATTATAACTCCCATTTGTTTTGTTGTCATCTCACCTTCAAGTACATCTGAAATTCCCATGAGACTACATAATAATCTGGCTTGATAAATCCTCACAGATTCATCTCCTGCTGATACATTATGAATTTCATAGCAAATCATCTGGTAACGTACGCGCCTACCTCGGAGCGAGGTGCAGTGTATTTGTCCGGTAGTCTGTCGGTTCGCAGTGTTTGCTGACGGATTACTCCCTCCCGTAGACCGACCTCGGTTTGTGCCACATTCGCGCCGCGTATTCAGCGGCGCCTACGACACCTCTTCAAATTCTGTCAGAAGCGACGTGTGAAGTATGGCTGTTCGCTCGTGCGATACCCTACGGTGGAGGGGGTAACGGTGGCTCGTTGGATATTTTCCGGTCCGACGGGGTCGATGGGAGTGGCGCTCTCAGAGACCGGAGCGAAACGTTCGGGCGTCCGGTCGGTGCGTTCAGAGGAACGCGAGCAGGGCGAGTCCGATCCCGATAGCGTTGATGAGCCCGTGGATGAGACTCACCGTCAGCAGGCTGTTCGTCCGTTCGTAGACGTAGCCGAGGATGAACCCGGTCGCCGAGATGCCCAGCACAGCCCCCCAGACACCGACGGAGAGGAGATCCGAACCACCGAACCAGTAACTCGGGATGTGCGTGAGACCGAATCCGATCGAGGTGACGGAGATCGCGGTGATCGCCCCGACCGATTCGCGGAGACGGCCCTGGATGACGCCGCGGAACAGGAACTCCTCGACCGGCGCGATGAACAGGAGGTTGGCGACGATGAACACCGAGTAGACGAAGACGGGGTTCTCGACCGCCGCCGCGTTCGAGATGTTCGTCGCGGATCCGGATCCGAACAGGCTCACGACGACCTCGGTGAGGAGCGACACGACGATGATCGCGGCCAGGCCGGCGAGGATCCAGCCGCCGTCCCGCAGCGTCGGCCGTCGGAGATCATACTCGATCGCTACCGGTCTGAACCGGAGGTAGGCGACGCCGACGACGGCGAGCCAGAGCGTGGCGAGCGACCCGCCGATAAGGAAGGTCAGCGCGAAGCTGTCGCCGAGTCCCACGAGCGGCTGCAGTCGACTGAACCCCTCTATGATCAGCAGAGCGCCGAAGGTCGAGATTCCGAGCAGTGCGATCGCCGTGAGGAAGCTCCGGACGGTCTCACGTTCCGTCGAGCGCCGAGAGGGCGTCTCTGTCGCCGTCCGTTTCTGTTGTTTCGTAATTGAGGCCATTGTGCATCAGGCATGGTTGCCGACTGTGTAGACGACGGCTGATATAATAAATTCGTACTGACACGTTCTGACGTGGCCTGTCCGTCTACTTCTGTGCTCGATCGATACACGCACTGTATCCAGTAGCGCCTGAGCCACCTGCCGAGGTCCAGCGAAGAACGCCGTGCGAGAAACGGCGGTTCCATGCAGCGCGGCGGCCTCTTCTCCTTCGTGTCGGCGACGTCGAACCAGCTGCTCGCTGAGCCCGTGAATCGAGTGTGTTGGACTATTGAGGAGTCCGAACACCGCCCGGTCTTCGGTTCCGTTTCTGGAGAGAGCGTGTGTCCACCGATAATCGAGGCGGCGGGGTTCGCGAGACGCGCCGTCAGGACTCGCGCCACTTGTGGCCGCACTCGACGCAGGTGAACAGTCGGACCTCGTAGGAGCCGCCCGGCTTCGGCATCATCTCGTAGTAGGCCCGGTCGCTGTCGCAGTCGTCCGCCGGGCAGGGCTCTTGCATCGTCTCGGTGGAGCCCCGGGTCGCGTCGGCCACGGCGGGTGCCCCGTCGTCCCGCTGTCCGTCCTGGGTCGTCATCGCCGATTCTGCTTGCGAGTCCCGCGGCTCCTCGTTCGCACAGGAGCGACACACCCACGTGTCGCCCTCCGTGTGCATCATCGAACCGCACTCGTCACAGAATCGCATACAAAATGGGAGTACACGGGTGTCGGATATATGTGTTAACTTCTTGTCTGTCGAGGATTTCGGACAACCGCTCATGCCGACCGTACTGAGTCGTCGAAGGCCCGACGGTTGACCGCGCCCGACCGCTCTCAACTGACCACGGGGCGTCGTAGAGACGGCTCAGAACCTCGGGACGAAAGCGGAGGTCGGTGTCGGTGTCATCGGAATTGTGGCTGTTCATGGGCGGGGGAGCTGTCAAAGCTGCTGGACCTACCCTGACGCGGCGGCAGCCGCCGCACCGGTATCGTCGCCGCCCCGGTACCCGACCTCGCGTGCCACGTCCTCACGCGCAAGCGAACGGTTTTTGCGTCGACCGACGGGAGGGGAGGTATGGACGAGGACATCCCCGAGGAGACGGGGCCGTCGGCGGGCGGTCCCCCCGAGGAGCCCGCGGGATCGCCCCGCACCGACGGCGGGACGGAGCGCGCGGACGGACCGACCGAGGACGTCGCGCTCGACCCGTGGGGGTCGGCGTCGGTCGGCGACTACGCGGACCTCTTCGAGGAGTTCGGCATCGAGGCGTTCGACGACGTCGCCGACGACGTGACCGACCCGCACTACCTGATGCGCCGGGGCGTCATCTTCGGGCACCGCGAGTACGACGCCGTCGCCGAGGCGATGGCGAACGACGAGCCGTTCGCCGCGCTCTCCGGGTTCATGCCCACCGGCGACCCGCACATCGGCCACAAGCTCGTCTTCGACGAGATCATCTGGCACCAGCAGCAGGGCGGGGACGCCTTCGGCCTGATCGCCGACCTCGAGGCCCACTCCGCGCGGGGGATGTCCTGGAACGAGATCGACGAGCACGCGCGCAACTACCTCCTGAGCCTCCTCGCGCTGGGCTTCGACGCCGAGGCGGGCGAGCTGTACCGCCAGTCGGACAACCGCGCGGTCCAGGACCTCGCCTTCGAACTGGGCTCGAAGGCGAACTTCTCGGAGTTCGAGGCGATCTACGGCTTCGACGGCGAGACCAACATCTCACACATGCAGAGCGTGGTCACACAGACCGCCGACATCCTCTACCCGCAGCTCGTCGACGAGCCGAAACCCACCGTCATCCCCGTCGGCCCGGACCAGGACCCGCACGTCCGGCTCACCCGGGACCTGGCGACCCGCGTGCGCTACTTCAAGGTGACCGAGGCGTTCGCGAGCTTCGAGCTCGACGACGCCGAGCGACAGCTCGTCCGGGCCGCCTACGACGCGCTCGCGGCGGGAAGCGGGGCGGTCGACGACGCCGAGACCGACGTGCGCTGCGAGGACGCGGCCGAGTGGCTCGCCGACTACGAGCCGCCGGAGTCAGGGGCGAGCGATGCCGAGGGGGACGCCGACGACGGCCCCGACCTCGCCGCGGCCAAGCCGACCGCCCTCGACAAGCTCCGCGCGGGCGGCAAGGAGCCGCTCCGTCCCCGCGTGCGCTTCTTCGACCGCAACGCCACCGACGAGGCGTTCGAGGCGCTGATCGAGGCGGTCGACGGCGAGAAGCGCGTGTTCGAGGGCCACGTCGACGCCTTCGATCTCACCCGCGGCGAGGCGGAGTCGCTGGCGCGGGAGGTCGAGATCGACAACGACGGGTTCGGCTTCCGGCAGCCCTCCTCGATCTACCACCGGTTCATGACCGGGCTCACCGGCGGGAAGATGTCCTCGTCGGTCCCGGCGAGCCACATCTCCCTGCTCGACGACCCCGAGGACGGCTACGACAAGGTGAAGGCCGCGACCACCGGCGGCCGCGACACCGCCGAAGAGCAGCGCGAGCTCGGCGGCGAGGCCGACGAGTGCCCCGTCTACGAGCTGTACGCCTACCTGCTCGCGGGCGACGACGACGAGCTCAC